>CAIXFH010000076.1 GCA_903918645.1 uncultured Actinomycetes bacterium
ATCCCGGTCACCCGCTCCAATGCAGAAGGTCCCCCGGTTGATCCCGGGGGGCCTTCTGCATTGGAATGGGAAACACTGCCCGGGATCGGGAGGAGACGCCGCCTTGAGGCGTCGACGGACCCGGTCACCCGCTCCAAGCCCCCTGGCCCTCCCGGCCGAAGGCCACGCTCGCCGCTCCCCATGGAGCGGGTCGCGCGGATCGGGAGGAACCCCACGCGCCGAAGGCGCCGCACGTGACGGACCCGGTCACCCGCTCCAATGCCCCCCGGCCCTCCCGGCCGCAGAGCGCGTCACACCTGCGGTGAGCGACTCATCCAGACCGAGTCGGGGCCGAGAAGCCATGGCGCTAGTAGAAAGATCGAACCCCCTCGTTCTGGCCCTCGGTTTTTAGGAACACCGCCTGGGCTCCCGCCTCGCGCGCACCGGCCAGCGCCGCTCTGAGTAGGCGTGACCCACCGCTAGCGGAACCATTTTCGACGTACATCTCATCCAGGATGCTGTCGCGCTCGCCGGATTCGAGCGACCAACTCCACGTCACGACGGCATATCCGTCGATGTGTCCAGCCGAATCCAAGACCCACACCTGGCCGTATGTTTCGTCGACCAGCAGCGGCAGCAGCCCCGCTCGACGCAAACCGGATCGAGCGCATGGCGATCGATGTCGTAGAACGCGCGAACTAGCGGCCACAACCTATCGAGGTCGCGATCCACTGCTCGTGGCACAACTGCCCGTGTGCTAATCACCAAGGCGCTAATCACTCGGGCGATTTTTCCGGACGATTCTGCCGGGCGATTTTTCCGGACATTGATCAGTCTGTCTGGTCTAAGTCCAGCTCAGTCGCAGAGGTACGGCGGTTGCTCGAACAACTCTCGGGGGCGCTGATGCGGCTAGACGCGGGGGCGCGGCGCAGCGTGGACTGGCGCAGCGTGGACTGGAGCAGTGTGAGCAGGCACGTCTATGGCCTTGCATGCTCAATCATGGCCGCAAGGGCCATCTGGCCGAAGCAGCCATGGGTTCGGAAGTGAAGGCGAATACCTTGTGCGGAGCGGATTGTGCCGATCAGCCGCGGTCCGTGACTTGGCCAGCCCAGCGATGCCCTGGTATCGCCCCAGGAACGACGAAGGGACGGCCAAGCGGAATGCTCGGCCGTCCCTTCGTGTAACAGACTTGTGCCTAGGAAATCTTCTTCTTGCCGCCAGCGACGGCATCGGTGATCTCGTCGGAGAGTTCGCCGTCTTCGATTTCAGCGTCTGGCTCGAATGTGTTGTTCATGATTGCTCCAATGAAAGTAGGGTGACTGGAGCATACGTCGCGACGACCCGATTGACGAGCCCTCGCCGGGCACCACCTGCCAAGGCGCCAACTGCCCCCGCTGACACTCGCCAACTGGCATCCTCCAGGCGAACGCGAGGCGGTCTTAGTCGACCAGCGCGACCTCGTCACCGAGGTTGATCCGCCCCTCCACCAAGACTTCGCCGTAGACACCGAAATAGAAGCCCGCACCGTCGGGCTCATGACTTTGCCGGCCTCGGCGCTTGCCAATCATCTTCAACGTCTGCAGGTCGATCACGCCCGTGTCCGGGTTACGAGTGGTGGCCACACAGCGCTTCACTGGCCCACCAACTCGCACCCTGACTCCCCCAACCCGTAGTTCGCGGCCAGCCCAAGTGTCCTCGTCGTGGGGCTCACTACCGGCGATCTCGACATTCATCCGAAACCGGCGAGCATCAACTCGCTCGTCGCCATCGGGTGCCAGGGCCGCAACGGATTCGGACCCGAGCAGAGTTAGTCCGAAAACGTCCCAGCCAGCGCTATCGCCCACGACAACGCGCAGCGGCCGACCAGCGATCTGGGAGAATAGGTCAGTCCAGTTCGCGGCGACCCTGCCAGTCACCGAACGCAGACCATAGAAGTCCGTGTGCAGTGTCTCGGCCCGCACGAGCCGATCAGATCGAAGTAAGCCTTCGGGGCCGTACACACTCAACATGTCGGTCGATGGGTCGTACTCGGCGCGATGGCGAATGAGCTCACCGATAGTCCAACAACTCATGAGCTCGCCAGAGTCATCGACGAGGAACAGCGAGCGATCACCCTTGATGCCGCCAAAAGTTACCTCGACCTGATCGGGATGCTGCACAGCAAGCCCCTTTACCGGGGTGACCGACAGCAACGACACCCGCATCGGTTGCACGCTCACCATCACGATCTCCTTCAATAGCGGCTCGGCCAAGATGCTCGGTCACATGTTCGGTCGCAGACATGATCGGCCGTCTGGGCAGTATCTCGGGTTGGCCAACCAGGAATGCAGGACGACGCCCCCAGAGTCTGCACCCGCGCCGGGCCCAACAGCGGCGCGCCACGTGGGAGTAGCGTGACGCCGTGACCGACCAACCAACCGATGAGCGCAACGTGCTCGGCGGAGCTCTTGACCCTTGCGGCACCGATCCAATGACCGGCTTCTATCGCGACGGCTGCTGCTCTACTGGCCCGCAAGATCGCGGCAGTCACACGATTTGTGCCGTAGTGACCCCTGAGTTCCTGGCCCACCAGAGCGCCATCGGCAACGACCTCTCAACCCCGATGCCTGCCTACCGATTTCCCGGCCTCGTCCCAGGAGACCGCTGGTGTGTCACGGCACATAATTGGCTGCGCGCTCATCACGACGGCGCGGCGGCATACGTGGTGCTCTCCTCGACGCACGAGCGAGCCCTGGAGATCGTGCCACTCGACGTCCTTCGCCAGCATGCTGTCGACGTGCCCCCAAGCCCCGACGGCCTCTAACCCGGGCGCCCTGGCCGGTGCTCAGTCCGGCCCGAGGCCGGGCAGCAGCAGCGTCCATCCCCCACTACGCAGCTCGACTTTCCCCCTGGCCGCAACTGATTCGCGGCACTGCCGGTAATCTGCGGTTCTCGTACTCCGCTGACCGGCGCAACGTGATCGAGAGGGCAGCATCGTGTTCGTACCGCTCACCGTGAACGACTTCCTCAAGCGCGCAGAAACCGTCTACCCGGATCGAATCGCGGTCATCGACGAACCCGAACAGCCCGCTAACCCCGTGAGCCCGCAGACCTACCGTCAGGTGGCAGCCGCAGCCCGGGCACAGGCCGCGGCCCTGGACGACATGGGAGTACCCGTTGGCGGACGGGTCGCTATCGCATCGCACAACTCGGCGCGGCTGCTGACAAGTTTCTATGGAGTCTCTGGATCGGGCCGGGTACTGGTGCCGATCAACTTCCGCCTCACTGCATCTGAGGTCGAGTTCATCGTCGAGCACAGCGGGGCCGAGGTCCTGCTCGTGGATCCTGAACTCGACGAACACCTCGCCGGCGTGACAGCGCGACACCGGCTGGTACTAGGCGAAAGTGACGACTTCCTCTTTCCTGCCGGTCGAGTCGGCGCGACGTGGGAAGGCGACGAAAGCGCGACTGCAACGATCAACTACACGTCCGGTACCACCGCCAGACCAAAAGGCGTTCAACTCACGCACCGCAACCTGTGGCTGAACGCAGTCACCCTGGCATTGCACGCCACGATCACCGATCGCGACGTGCTACTGCACACGCTGCCGATGTTCCACGCCAACGGCTGGGGCACGCCGTACGCAGTCACCGGAGTTGGCGGCCAGCACATCGTCCTGCGCAAGGTCGACGGCGCCGAGATCCTGCGACGAGTCGAGGCCCATGGGGTCACCCTGCTCTGCGGTGCACCAGCCGTGCTAGCCATGGTCTTGCAAGCCGCCGCCACGTGGGACGGGCCCATCCCGGGCCGAGACCGGGTTCGGGTCGTTGTCGCTGGCGCCCCGCCCCCTACCCGCACGATCGAACGGATCCAGAGCGAACTTGGCTGGGAGTTCATTCAGATCTACGGGCTCACCGAGACTTCGCCGCTGCTCACGATGAGCCGGCAGCGCGCCGAATGGGACCACCTCGATTCGGCCGGACGCGCCCGTATGCTCGGTCGAGCCGGCGCTCCTACACTTGGCGTCGACCTCCAGATCGATCCCGAAGGCGAGATCCTCGCCCGCGGCAACGTAGTTCTCGAGTCGTACTGGGCTCAGCCCGACCAAACCGACGCAGCACTCGCGGGCGGCTGGTTCCACACTGGTGACGGCGGCACGATCGATGACGGCTACCTGTCGATCAGCGACCGCAAGAAGGACGTCATCATCTCTGGCGGCGAGAACGTGTCATCAATCGAAGTTGAAGACGTCATCTTGCACCACCCCAATGTGCGTGAGGTCGCGGTCGTGGGTATCCCCGACGACGCGTGGGGCGAGGCCGTCACCGCCTTGATCGTCACCGATGGCACTGCTCTCACCGCGCAGGACATCATCACGCACTGCCGTGCGAGCCTGGCTGGGTTCAAATGCCCCAAACATGTCGAATTTCGCGATGCACTCCCGCGCACAGCCACTGGCAAACTCCAGAAGTTCCTTCTACGCCAAGACTTCTGGGCTGGCCAGGATCGCCAGATCAACGGCTAGCCGCTCATCTGACAGGCAGCCACGGATGCCACGATTCGTCTGCGCGCTGCAACTCCTCGCACTACATTCCGACATGGCCGCAAACCGCAGGCACAACCCAGCAAATCGGGAGTTCGGATGACCACTAAATCCCCGACGAAAAGCGGCGCAGGTGTCATCACGCACCGGACCCGAAGTGAGCGCGCTGCCAGCGGCAAGCAGGCAAGGCAGCACGTGCCCCTCAGCGCCCACGCCGAGGTTGCCCAGAGCAGGCTTGCTGACCCACTGGCCCTGCTCGAGGGTCAGGCCGGCAATCGCATCGCCGATCTCATCCCGATTCGTTACGGTCGCATGAGTTCATCGCCCTTCAGCTTCTATCGTGGCGGCGCACTCATCATGGCCAACGATCTATCCCAAGTGCCCAACTCCGGCCTACAAGCGCAACTGTGCGGCGACGCTCACCTGAGCAACTTCGGCATCTACGCCTCGCCGGAGCGACGCCTGGTGTTCGACATCAACGACTTCGACGAGACCCACCCGGGCCCGTTCGAGTGGGACGTCAAACGACTCGCCGGCAGCATTGCGGTCGCGGCCCAGGACAACGGCTTCTCGGACAAGAAGGTTCGCCGAGTGGTGATCGCTTCCGTGCAGGGCTATCGCGAAGCTATCCGGTCATTCGCGACCAAAGGCAATCTCGAGGTCTGGTATTCGCATCTTGAGATGGCTGAAGTGATCACCCAAGTGAGCGAGCAGCTAGATGCCCGCAGAGCCGCTCTAACCCAGACCATGTTCGACAAGGCGCGATCCCGCGACAGCATGCAAGCGCTGAGCAAACTCGCGACGGACGTCGACGGGGAGATCCGCATCGCTAGTGACCCACCGCTAGTGGTACCGATCGAAGAACTCCTTGTCGGGCAAGAAGCCGAAGCCACCTACGAGTACCTGCACACGATCATTCGCGCGTACCGCCGCACTCTGCAGTGGGATCGCCGCCACCTGCTTGAGGAATTCAGGCTGGTACACATGGCTCGCAAGGTTGTCGGCGTCGGCAGCGTCGGCACTCGTGCCTGGGTCCTGCTGTTCGAAGGCATCGATAGCGGCGACCCTTTGTTCCTGCAAGCGAAGGAGGCCCAGAAGTCGGTCCTGTCAGGGTTCACCGCGCCCAGCACCTTCAAAAATCAGGGGCAGCGAGTTGTGACTGGCCAGCAACTAGTGCAAGCGACCAGTGACATTTTCCTGGGCTGGCACCATGCGATTGGCCTCGACGGCAACGACCGCGACTACTACGTCCGGCAATTGCGCGACGGCAAAGGCTCGGTCGTCGTCGATGGGATGCGGCCCGACGGCATGGCCTTCTACGCAAAGGTCTGCGGCCAGACTCTGGCCCGAGCCCACGCGCGCTCAGGTGACCGCGTCGCTATCGCGGCCTACCTGGGTTCGAGTTCGCGGTTCGACGAGGCCATCGCCGACTTCGCGGAGACATACGCGGCCCAGAATGCGCGCGACCACTCAGCACTTACCGACGCCATCGCCGCTGGCACGGTGCAGGCGACCACAGGGATCTGACCCGCGCAGCGCCTCCGGGTGCAAGGGCGTCGCGGGTCCTAGAGCGTCGCGGGTGCTACGGCGTCGCGGGTCCTACTGACACGACGGACACCAGAAGAGGTTGCGTCCCTGCAGCTCCTGCAACGCGATGGCGGTGCCGCAGCGCAGACACGGACGCCCGTTGCGGCGATACACATACACACCGGTGTTTCGTCGCAGTCGACGACGAGCAACCGTGTCCTCACCACCATCGAGGTCGGGGTCATTGGGAGCCTGCCGATCGCCATCGAGCTCACCGATGGCCGCAACATCATCGGGGTCGAGCGTGACGATGCGTCCTCGTCGCACCCCGTCCTTCATCAGCATGACAAGGTCACTCCACATCGCGAGGAAAGTCTCCTGCGACAGCGAACGTCCTTCAGTAAACGGCGAAACCCCATGTCGATAAAGGAGTTCCGCGCGATACACATTCCCAATTCCAGCGATCACCGACTGATCCATGAGCAATGATCCGATAGGTGCGCGGCTACGGCTGATGCGGGCCCACGCTGCACCAACATCGGCGTCCTTGCGCAACGGATCCGGGCCGAGCCTTGAATAGAGCGCTTCGACCTCAAGGGGATCGAGTAACTCGCATGCCGTTGGGCCGCGCAGATCCGCGTAGTACCTCTCACCCACCATGCGAAGCCGGAGAGCGCCAACCGGCTCTGGTACCGGCCCCGAATATCGAACCCATGCACCGTAGAGGCCGAGGTGTACGTGTAGCAGTTGGCCCTCATCGAAGGTCACGACCAGGTGCTTGCCCCAAGCTTCGGCTTTCGTGAGCACTGCTTGGTCAAGTCGCGCGGCACCTTCGACGAAGCGGCCTTGCGGGCTCGTCGTCGACACCACTTGGCCGGCGAACGAGCGTGTGAGGCTGCGCGCGAGCCGGTGCAGGCTGTGACCCTCAGGCAATGTCGGCTCCTCTTCGCGCACTCGGCGGGCTCGGTGGCGTACGGTCGGCGCATGAGCCCCCCTCAGTCTGCCCGCAGTTCGGAAGCGCAGCGTCCTGAGGGTGATGAGCCGGTCGACTCCGATGACGCCACTTCATACAGGCTCGGCGATGGCGACCTTCGGATCGAACACGCTCCGCCAGGGCGTAACCGTGACCGATCACTCGAGCGCCTTGTCGATCGGGCCCCATCGCGCGTGGGCATCGACGCGGCACTTCGAGCCCGCGATGTGTCACGGCCCAAGCGCTAGCCCGCTGATTGCACTCGCTGGTTAGAAACTGCCTGTCTGCTGGTTAGAAACTGCCTGTCTGTTCGAATCGGCTTACCAAGTCGATCCGACGCTGATGGCGCTCATCACCACTGAACTGTGTCGCAAGGAACGCATCGACAATGGCCAGGGCTTGCTCGGTCTCGTGCATCCGAGCACCGATGCCGACGATGTTGGCATCGTTGTGCTGACGAGCCAGGGTCGCGGTCTCAACTGACCAGGCAAGCGCGGCCCGCGCACCAGCCACCTTGTTGGCCGAGATCTGCTCACCGTTTCCCGATCCACCGATCACGACCGCCAAGGATCCCGAATCGCTCACTGCGGCCTGAGCCGCAGCCACACAGAAGCTCGGATAGTCATCAAGCGCGTCGTACTCAACCGCGCCGTGATCGATAACCTCGTGCCCTGCGTTGGTCAGGTGCTCGGAAAGTAGGTTCTTGAACTCGAAGCCGGCATGGTCACAGCCCAGATGTACGCGCATGCCCAGATGCTGCCATGAGCGATCGCCAACGCCAACGACGGGTGCAGCTAGCGCCAGCCCGAAAACATGCCAGCGGCTAGGGGAACACCGGACCCTCGGTGCGGCTGCGCTTGATCTCAAAGAAGCCAGGCGTACTCGCCACCATGAGCGTGCCATCCCACAATTGAGCCGCGGCGTCACCGGTCAACAGGCGAGTGATCACTGGTCCGAAGAATGCGACGGTCTCACCATCACTGCCAGGCACGTGGATGACCGGAGTCCCAACGTCCATCCCCACGGGGTCCATGCCGGCGTGGTGGCTCGCCCGAACCTCGTCATCGAATTCGGTCGAGGATGCCGCCGATGCAAGTTCGGCTGGTAACCCCGCCTCGGCCAACGACTGGGCGATGACCTCATCGAACTTGCGGTTACCGTCGTGGTGAATGCGCGTGGCCATCGCCGAGTACAGCGGCCAAAATACGTCCGGGCCCTCTGCCAACCGGGCAGCGGTCAAGACCCGCACCGGACGCCAGGCCAACGCGAGACTCTCGCGCCACTCATCGGTGAGGTCCTCACGCGAACCGTTGAGCACCGAGAGCGACATCGCATGCCAGCGAGGCGTGATGGGCCGTACCTTCTCGACTTCGCGAACCCAGCGGGCGGTCTGCCAGGCAAATGGACACACGGGGTCGACCCAGAGATCGACGACAACAGGTGCAGAGGGGGAAAAGGCCATGTGTTGACCGTAGTTGTCTTGCCGTGCAGGCGCGAACCCAACCCTTCGTGACGGTAAGTTCTGCTAACACAGATGCCGAGCCCACGGTCGACGGAGATACTTCGCAGGGTTGCGGGAACACACGGTTACATCCACTCGAGGAGTCGAACAGCGTGGCGAACAAACAAGGCACGACCATCGCTAGCACCAACCTCACTCGAGCGGAGGCCGCAGAGCGCTCAGCCACGGTCGCCACGACGAGTTACGAGGTCCACCTCGACCTTGCCGCAGCCGCCGACGCAACCACATTCCTTAGCACCACCACAGCGCGCTTCACCGCCACCCCCGGAGCATCGACCTGGATCGATCTCATCGCACCGCGAGTGCACCGCGCGACCCTGAACGGATTCGATATCGATCTCACTGACTTCACGGGCACGCGGCTTCCACTCACACAGCTTGCGGCCGACAACGAACTCATCGTCGAAGCCGACTGCGAGTACATGCGCACGGGTGAGGGCCTACACCGTTTCGTTGATCCCGTCGACAAGGCCGTGTACCTCTACACGCAGTTCGAGATCGCCGACGCCCGCCGGGTGTACGCCTGCTTCGACCAGCCCGATCTCAAGGCCACCTTCGCCCTTTCGATCACCGCAGCCGACTACTGGGAGGTCATCTCCTGCTCCCCCACCCCCGAGCCCGAGAAGTTGGGCATGGGCGTCGCGCGCTGGACATTTGAGCCCACGCCTCGAATCTCGACCTACATCACGGCCTTGGTTGCCGGCCCGTATCACGTGGTGCGCGACTCATACACGAGTGCAACCGCCACTGTGCCGCTCGGTATCTTCTGCCGGTCGAGCCTGGCGGAATTCCTTGATGCTGATGAGGTTTTCACAGTCACCAAGCAAGGCTTCGAGTTCTTCGAGGCCCAGTTCGCCACGCCCTACCCCTTCGCGAAGTACGACCAGCTCTTCGTCCCGGAGTTCAACGCTGGCGCCATGGAGAACGCGGGCTGCGTCACGATCCTCGAGGACTACGTCTTCCGGTCGCGCGTCACCGATGCCGCCTACGAACAGCGCGCCAACACCGTGCTGCACGAACTCGCGCACATGTGGTTCGGCGACCTCGTCACCATGACTTGGTGGGATGACCTGTGGCTCAACGAGTCGTTTGCCGAATGGGCCGCGCACTATGCGAACGTAGGCGCCACTCGCTATGTCGATGCCTGGACCACGTTCCTCGCGCAGCGCAAGAACTGGGCCTACCGCCAAGACCAGCTTCCCTCCACCCACCCCATCGCCGCCGACATGTACGACCTTGAAGCCGTAGAGGTCAACTTCGACGGCATCACATACGCAAAGGGCGCATCAGCGCTTCGCCAACTCGTCGCATGGGTCGGCGAGCCCGAGTTCCTTGCCGGCATCACGAGCTACTTCGCCAACAACGCGTGGGGCAACACTCGCCTCGCCGATCTGCTCGGCGAACTCGAACGCTCCAGCGGTCGAGACCTATCGAACTGGTCGACCGAGTGGCTCGAGTCGAGCGGGGTCAACCTCATGCGTGCCGAGATCGTGGTCGGCGCCGACGGTAACTACGAGTCGGTGGC
Source organism: uncultured Actinomycetes bacterium (assembly GCA_903918645.1). Taxonomy (GTDB): domain Bacteria; phylum Actinomycetota; class Actinomycetes; order S36-B12; family CAIYMF01; genus Longivirga. The sequence goes on from CAIXFH010000076.1 coordinate 10,050, forward strand.
GATCATTCAGGAGCCACCGTCATCACCCGTGGGGATCGAACCGATCCTGCGCTCGCACCGGATCGCGCTTGGCCTGTACTCCCGCGGCGAGGACGGCCAGCTTGATCGAGTACGGCGCCTCGAGATCGACGTCGTGGGTGCGCGCACCGAAATCGCTGACCTCGCAGGCGTAGCTCAGCCCGATCTACTCTTGCTGAACGATGACGACTTGACCTTTGCCAAGATTCGTCTCGACGAACGCTCATTGGCAACTGCGGTCGACTCCCTGGGCACGATGTCGAGTTCACTGGCCCGCACCCTGGTCTGGGCAGCAGCTTGGGACATGACTCGAGATGCCGAGATCTCAACTCACGACTACCTCGCCTTAGTCGAGCGCAACATCGGCACCGAATCCGACATCGGTGTGGCGCAAGTGCTTCTCAATCAAGCGAAAGCCGCGATTGAGCAGTACGCACAGCCGAGCCACCGCGCCGATTACCGCGATCGTCTAGCCGCGCTCGCAGCGAACCGTCTCGCCGCGGCGGAGCCCGGTAGCGATCACCAGCTGGCCTTCGCTCGCACCTTCGCCGGATCTGCACGCACCCCCGAGCACGCCGCTGTGATCCGTTCCTGGCTCTCAGGTTCGGCACCCGACGGCCTGGCCATCGATACCGACTTGCGTTGGACACTGCTGCAGCGCCTGGTGGCACTCGGGTCGGCCACCGAGGACGAGATTGATGACGAACTCGCACGCGACGACACAGCGACCGGGCTCCGCCAGGCGACCACCGCGCGGGCGGCGCTGCCGACGTTAGAAGCCAAGGAGCGCGCCTTCGCCACCGCAGTCGAGAGCGACGAACTACCCAACGCATTGCTCTCGGCCACCGTGGGTGGATTCGTGCAGGCAGATCAGCGCGATCTGCTTCGTACGTTCCTGCCGCGTTACTTTGCGGCACTGCCCGGGCTCTGGACCGAGCGCACCAATGAGACCGCGCAGACCGTCACGATGGGCCTGTACCCCGCACTGTTGGTCGAGCAGAACACCCTCGACCTCACCGATGCTTTCCTTGCTCGCGACGATGTACCCCCCGGTGCGCGTCGGCTAGTCGGCGAGGGACGCGACGGCGTGGAACGAGCACTGCGAGCCCAACTCCGCGACGCCTGAGCGTCACGCACTAGCTCGAGGGTCACTAGCTCGCGGGTCGCCTGACTCGCGAGCTAGTTGGTTTGCTCGCGGGCTGGCTGGAGCTAGAGCTAAAACGTGCTGACATGTCGGCGCGCGGGATGCCGCGCGTGATCGGCAAGAAGTTGGACGCCGTTGCGGATGCCGCCGACCAGATCATCGGCCTCGAACGATGAGGTCATGGCCAATGCGCCCAAAGCGCACGTGCGGTCATCAAGGGATTGGGCTGCGCGCGGCCCGGTGACGATCTCTAGCCGACGCGAACCCGGGTCAATAGCAACGAGCACTGTGTCGGCGGCGCTGGCGCCCAGAGCGGCTAGCAGCGCTTCAGCTTGTGCCCGACCACCGCTCAACTCACCAACGTAGAGGCGAAACGGCATCCCGCTGACTCGCTCGGCGGAGGCGATGACTGCTGCCAGTGCCAGACGTTGGTCGTCGCTGAAACTGCTACCAGGTGGCACTCGTGCCCCCTGGTGGAACGTCGAGACCGGTTGCCACCTCGATAGCTGGGGTCGATGACGAGTCAGCAGCAGCAGAACTGGCGGCGGCACTGCTGACGTCAGTGGAACCGTCGACCACTAGCGGATCCCCCGCGAAAGTGGCAGTACCAGTAGCGCCTACTCGACCGCCCCGGGTCCAGCCTGGCGCCGACGCCAAGAGCCACACGGTCGCGGCCACAAGCAATGGGATGCCCACGAAGAGCAGCACCGCAGTACTCGCCGACATCAACGTCCCGGGCTGGTCACCATCATCGCGATGCGTGTCGGCCGATGCCGGGGACGAGGTGAGGGCCATCGCGGCGAGGATGCCCGAGACGACTAGGGACGCACGCACGCAAGTGCGGATGTTCGCTGCCATGCCTTGATCCTAGAGCGGGTATGACCTGTGCGGGCGCGCAGGTCAAACCAGGTCCAACCCAACCGCCCTGACTAGTCGCTGCAAAAGCGGCACAGCACCAAGATCATCAAGCAGGATTACTTCGCCCTTGGCATCGGTGAGCGGCACGCGCCAGTTTGGGTACTCCTGATCGGTTCCAGGTTGGTTCTGCGTTCGCCGATCGCCTACGGCATCCGCCAGCGATATCGAGATAAGTCGCGCCGGAGTGCGTGCTACATACCGATGCAGTGCTTCCACCACGTCGTCAGTGGACGGCTCTGCCCCCACAAGGCCAAGCCTGGTAAGCACATCGAGCCAGGCTTGCTTCTCCCGCTCATGAGCGGCGAGCGCGTCGTCGCACGACTCGGACAGCAGGCCTAGGTCGTGCCGCAGTTGCACATGAACTCCGTCAAGGAACCCGGCAGTGGGCGGTAAGTCATGAGTCGACACACTCGCCATGACCCACTCGCGCCAATCGTGCGGAGGCAGCGGCTGCCCTTGTGCGTCTCGCTCGAACCACAGGATCGACGTACCAAGTAGGCCCCGCTCCTGGAGCACGTCTTGAACCCATGGCTCGACCGTGCCGAGGTCCTCACCGATCACTACAGCGCCGACTCGCTCAGCCTCGAGCGCGAGGATCCCGATCAAGGCGTCGTGGTCATAGCGGACATAGGTGCCCTGCCCGGCGGGCATCCCCCGGGGGATCCACCAGAGCCGGAACAGGCCCAAGACGTGATCGACTCGGATGCCCCCCGCGTGCCGCAGGATCGTCCGGAGCATGTCTTGGTAGGGACGGAAGGCTTGCTCAGCCAACGAGTCTGGTCGCCACGGCGGCTGCGACCAGTCCTGGCCGATTTGGTTGTACATATCCGGTGGCGCACCGACCGACATCCCAGTCGCGAGGATGTCGCGCATTGACCACGAGTCAGCACCTTCTGGGTGCACTCCGACCGCAAGGTCATGCATCACTCCGATGGCCATCCCAGCAGCAAGGGCCGCAGCCTGCGCGTGCTCGAACTGTTCGTCGAGAAGCCACTGGCACCAACGGTAGAAATCGATAGTGGATGCCAGCTCGACGCGAGCTGCGGCCACGCCATCTGCGCGTGGATCGTCGATGTCGATCGGCCAGTTCGACAGTGAACCATGCGTCTCTACAAGCGCGCACCACAGAGCAAAGTCGTCGAGCCCAGACCCTTCGCGTACACAGAACGCATCGAATTCCGAACGTCGACCAGCCGACAGCCCCACGGTGTAAACCTCAATGAGCGCAGCCTTTTTCGCCGTCCAAATGGGATCTCGCTCGATCAGTTCAGGCGAAGAATCGAGTGCCATGAACGCATCTGCCAGCATGAGAACTCGCGCTCGGGACGCTTCGTCGAGGTAGGCAAACTCGGGCACTGCCTCAATGCGCAGATAGATGGGGTTGGCGAAGCGACGGGTTACGGGTAGATAGGGCGAGGGAGCCATCGGCGCGATCGGTGATGAAGCGTGCATCGGATTCACCAACACGAAATCGGCACCCAGACTCTCGCCACTCCACGAGGCGAGATCACTCAAATCACCGAGGTCGCCAATCCCCCACGAACGCTTCGAACGCATCGAGTAAAGCTGGATCGCGAATCCCCAACCACGACGAGTGCGCAGCCTCTCGGGCAACTCGATTCGTCTCGGCGTGACGATCAGATCCGTCGAGGCCGCCGCCGGTGGTTCGTTGGCAGCGCCGATCTCGTTGGCAGCGCCGATCTCGTTGGCAGCGCCGATCTCAACACGGAGACGGTGATAGCCAGTAGGCAGATCCTTCGGCAGTGCGAACGTCGCCTCACCCACAAGGGTTCCATCGACATCTACCGGGTCGACCCACCGATCGACCTGCTGGAGATCAGCCAGGCGCCCGCCATGCTCGAGTTCGATCCACGACCGAACCGCGCTCCCATGCCGAACGTGCACCCAGCAGAGCGCATCGTCGCCAGCGCGCACGACGAACACGGGCGGCAGGGCCCGACGCCAGTCGCGCATCGCCCGCTCAGTGCGGGCTTGCGCAATCGACTCGGCATCGCTGACAACGACTCCGAGAGCGGCGAGCACCGCCACAACCGTCTCCCGCGACACATCGTGATGAACACCCGACTGGTCATAAAAGTCGGTTGCGATCCCGTAGGCATCAGCGAGCGCAGCAAGATCGGCATCCACTGGTACATCGTGTCGGGTCGCCCGTCCAACAGCCACCCGTGGGTTCCTTCTAGGGTGAGCAGTGTGACGACTCCAATAGACGCGCCCCGCTACCCTGATGCCCCCCGCTGGGACATCGTCGACGATCTCCACGGCCGAGCCGTACCCGATCCGTATCGGTGGTTAGAGGGCGCTCCGATCGGCGACGCAGAACTCACTGCTGGCTGGTCAGCCGCACAGGCCGACCTCATGGCAGCCGAGCGTGCGTCGTGGACCCACACGGAGACCTTCGCTGAACGCATCGGCGCCCTGCTCGGTGCCGGCTATGTCTCACCGCCCTACTTCAGACGCGACCGCGCCTTCTTCATGCGAAAGACCGGTGACCAGGAGTTCGGCATTCTGCTCACTCTCGATCCAGATGGCAGCGAGCGGGTGCTGATCGATCCGATGGAACTTGATCCAACTGGGCTGACCACTCTTGACACGTGGCAGCCCAGCAAGGAGGGCGATCTACTCGCCTACATGCTCTCCGAGGCGGGCACCGAGGAATCAGTGCTCCGAGTGATGGACGTGGCCACAGGCGAGATCGTTGATGGGCCTATCGACCGGGTGCGCTTCTCCCCGATTGCCTGGCTCCCCGGTGGCGAGTCGTACTACTACGTGCGACAAATCGATCCCGAACTCGTCCCCGACCACGAGCTCTCGTTCCATCGACGCGTGTGGCTACATCGCGTGGGCACAGATCCGCAGACCGATGTGATGATCTTCGGCGAGGGACGCACCATCACCAACTACTACGGGGTCACTGTGTCTCGGGATGGACACTGGCTCGAGATCTCAAGTGCCGAGGGCACGGAGCCACGCAACGACCTGTGGATCGCCGATCTGACTACCTCGCCACTCGAGAGCCCGGCCTTGATCGACGTCCAGGTCGACGTCGATGCCCAGACCTCATTCCTGTTCGGCCGCGACGGGCGTGCGTACGTGGGCACCGATCGCGACGCACCGCGTGGCCGCATCGCGGTAACGGATCCGAACACCCCGACCGTGGAGTACTGGATCGATCTCATCCCAGAAGATCCCACGGCAGTGCTCAACGACTTCGCGATCCTTGATGGTGACGAACTCGAACGACCACTCATGGCCGTCTCATGGACTCGGCACACGGTGGGCGAACTCACGTTGCATGATCTGGAAACCGGTGAACGAATCGGCGAAATTCCGCTGCCTGGTGTTGGCACGATGGGCGGCTTGATTGAGCGACCCGAGGGTGGGCCTGTGGTGTGGTTCGTCTACACCGACTACACAACCCTGCCCTGCGTGTACACCTATGACGCACGCACTGGCGCGGTCGAACTGTTCGCCTCGCCCCCCGGCACGGTCGATGTTCCACCGGTCTACTCGCGACAGATCACTTACACGTCAGTGGACGGTACGCAGGTCCGCATGTTCATCCTCTCGCCCACCGCGGAACCAGACCGGCCACGCGCCACGATCCTTTACGGCTATGGCGGCTTCGGCATCCCTATGCAGCCCGGCTACTCGGCCACAGCGCTGGCGTGGGTCGAAGCCGGTGGGGTCTATGCGGTTGCCTCACTTCGCGGAGGTGGCGAAGAGGGCGAGGAATGGCACCGCGACGGCATGCTCGGCTCGAAGCAAAATGTCTACGACGACTTCCATGCAGCAGCCGAATGGCTCATCGACCAAGGTTGGACCACGCCAGAAAAGCTCGCCATCAACGGTGGCAGCAACGGCGGCCTACTGGTCGGGGCGGCGCTCACCCAACGGCCCGAGTTGTACGGCACGGTTGTCTGCGTTGCTCCGCTGCTAGACATGGTGCGATACGTCGTCGTGCCCCCCGGACAGAAGTACCTCGGCCCTAGCTGGACCGTCGAGTACGGCGATCCAGAGATCCCTGAGGAACTCGACTGGCTGCTGGCCTACTCGCCCTACCACCGGGTCGCGGGCGATACGGCATACCCCGCGACGTTGTTCCTCGTCTTCGACAACGACTCTCGTACCGATCCGATGCACGGCCGAAAACTGTGTGCCGCGCTGCAACACGCGACCACCGGCACTCGGCCGATCCTCATGCGCAGTGAGGCCGGTGTCGGGCACGGCGCTCGCTCAATGTCGCGGTCGATTGAAGAAAGCGCCGAAATGCTTGCCTTCACTGCCAAGTGGACCGGTCTCGGGGACGAGTAGGCTCGACCACGTGGTGACCGCAGCAATCACAGTGCCCATGGTGGCGAAGGACTCGACCGCGGCCTGGTACGAACCCGTGCTCGGCTGGCTGTCGGGGCATGGCATTTCGGTCGTGGTCACCCTGGTCATCGCGATCACGGCCTGGTGGCTCGGAAGCCGCGTGATCACGCGAGTCACCGACAATGCCGTCAAACGTGCCGCACAGGATCGGCCGGTCTCACGGCGAAGCGCCGACACCACAATGGAACTCACTGATGCGGTGATGGGCCAACGTCGCGAGCAACGCGCACTCGCGCTTGGGCAATTGCTTCGCAGCATGCTGACCTTCTTCATCGTCGGGATCACCACGCTCGTCGTGATGACCGAGCTGGGCTTTGACATCGGCCCGTTGCTCGCCAGCGCTGGGGTGATCGGCGTGGCCCTCGGCTTCGGAGCGCAGACCTTGGTCAAGGACTTCCTGTCGGGCATCTTCCTAGTGCTCGAGGACCAGTACGGGCCAGGCGATGTCGTCGACCTTGGGTCTGCGATCGGCACGATCGAGGAGGTCGGCCTGCGCATCACCCGACTTCGGGATTCGTCCGGTGTGGTGTGGTACGTCCGAAATGGCGAAATCTTGCGTGTCGGAAACCGCTCACAAGGCTGGACTCTCGCGATAGTCGACCTGCCCGTGGCCTACGACGAGGATTTGGATCGAATCCGACGTCTCATCGACAAGGTCGGCCGCGAGATGGACGCCGATCACGCCTACGACGGGATCTTGCTGTCCGCGCCCACTTACCAAGGGGTCGAGAGCGTGAGTGGCGATGCGATGTTCGTCGTGGTCAACGCACGAGCAGCGCCTGACCAACAGGTGGTCGCGACTCGAGCACTTCGCGAACAACTCAAGCGAGCCTTTGACGAGGCAAACGTCCGCATGCCGATCCTCGCGCGTCCCCAGGTGCCAGGGGCCCCGGGGACTCAACCGCCTGGATCACCTGGCTCGGGCAATCCGCCGCGGCGCATCTAGTCACCCGGCGCATCTAGTCACCCGGCCACCTCAAGCCACGTCCGCCTAGAGAGAATGAGGGCATGTCCGAACCGACTCCGTACGAGCTCATGGGCGGCGCGCCGTTCTTCACCACGCTCGTGCACGCCTTCTACGAAGGTGTCGCGCAGGACCAAGTTCTGCGGCCGATGTACCCCGAGGCCGACCTCGAGCCAGCAGAACGCCGATTCCGGATGTTCCTCGAGCAGTATTGGGGTGGCCCCGACGCCTACTCGCAGGAACGCGGGCATCCCCGGCTGCGAATGCGGCACGCGCCGTTCGAGATCGACATGGCTGCACATGACCACTGGCTCGCACACATGCGCAACGCCCTGGATCTGGCAATGGCAGAGCACCAACTCGACCCCAGCTTGGAGGAGCCGCTCTGGCGCTACTTCTCCGGCGCGGCACTCGCGATGGTGAACATCGCCCCCAATGACTAAGCCCAACGACTAAGTCCAGCGACTCAGCAGTGACTAACCAGCCGGTGACTGACCACCCAGCGCATGTCGTCAACTGGCGGCACCGCGCGTGGCTCGTCGCCGGCGTGACGTTCGTCGTCTTGGTCACGGCAAGCGCCTGCCGATCCAGTCTCGGCGTATTTCTTGCACCCGTGTCGGATGACTTCGGCTGGTCGACCGCCACCGTGTCCTTTGCTGTCACGGTCAATCTGATCGTCTACGGACTCACCGTGCCATTCGCCGCCGCGATCATGGAACGCTTTGGCCTAGGCCGAGTGATCGCGGGCGCGCTAGCCCTGATTTCACTCGGCTTGATCCTGACCGCAGTGATGACAGCCCCCTGGCAACTTGTCGCGCTGTGGGGATTGTTCCTGGGATTCGGTGCAGGCTGCACGGCGTTGGTTTTCGGCGCGATCATCGCGCAGCGCTGGTTCGTCACTCGACGCGGTCTAGTGACCGGGCTCTTCTCCGCAGCATTCGCCACTGGCCAATTGATCTTCCTTCCCAACCTCGCTCGACTCACCCAAGACCACGGCTGGCGCACAGCAGCGCTTACCCTAGCCGTGGTCGCGATCGCCATTATTCCCCTGGCGCTGTTGTATTTACGCGAAACCCCATCTGACGTCGGCGGGCGTCCTTACGGTGCAGCCGACGATTGGTCCGAGCCTGCTCGTGACTCTCACGGCGATCTCGGGGTGGCTCGACTCGCCTTGATGCGGCTGCGTGAAGCGGCGCGTACTCGAGTCTTCTGGATCCTGGCCGGCTCATTCTTCGTCTGTGGCTGGTCGACCAACGGCCTGATCGGCACGCACTTCATCGCAGCTGGCCACGACCATGGCTTACCCAGCACAACCGCAGCTTCACTTCTGGCAGTGGTTGGCATCTTCGACCTCGTCGGAACGATCGGCTCAGGTTGGCTCACCGATCGATACGACTCGCGCTACCTGCTAGGGATCTATTACGTCCTGCGTGGAGTCTCGCTGCTGCTGTTGCACTTGGTCTGGGCATCAACAGTGCAGCCGCCGATGTTCTTGTTCGTCGTCCTCTATGGGCTCGACTGGGTGGCGACAGTGCCGCCTACCGTCGCGCTGTGTCGCGAGTGCTTCGGACCGCAACGCGCCGGCGTGATCTTCGGCTGGGTCTTCGCAGCACACATGATCGGCGCAGGGATGTCGTCGTGGGTGGCTGGCATCATCCGCGTGAATACCGGGTCGTACGACCTGGCTTGGTGGTCGGCCGGGCTGCTGTGTCTGCTAGCCGCGATCGCGTGTCTGGTGATTCCACGCGGCGAAGTCCCCACGACACCCGATCACATGGGTCTGCTCAGATCACCCACGCCCTCGTAAACCCTTGCGGTCTATGCTTTTTGCTGGCGAGGTGCGTGCTCCCGGCTAGCTGTGAACCGGACGATTCAGCTCGGCTTGGGCAACGAAAGCACCAAAGAGTGCGTGACGTGCATCCGAGGGGCCGTGGTCATCTTCGGGGTGCCACTGCACACCGAGGGCCCATGAGTGGGCGTGCTCGATACCTTCGACAACTCCGTCGGCCGCAACCGCAGCGACTCGAAGATCGGGCGCCACCTCAGCCACCGCTTGATGATGGCCAGTGCGCACCACCAGTGAGTCGCAGCCAAGCACCGCATGGAGTCGGGTGCCCGGCTCCACACTGATCACCTCATCGACGAAAAGTTGGTCATGGTGAGCCCCTCGGTGTAGCGCGAAGTTTTCGATGTCTGGAATCAACGTGCCGCCGAACGCGACATTGAGAAGTTGCGAGCCGCGACAGATCCCCAAGACCGGAATTCCTTGGCCGACCGCTTGTCTGATGACATCGACGCTGAACTCATCGGCAACCCGGTCAACGCCGTACTCATGCGGAGCCGGTCCGGCCACGCCGTACATCTCCGAATCGACATCCCCGCCTCCGAGGATGAGAAGTGCATCGGCATCCAGAACCGAGTCAACCGTGGGCAGCGCAGCCGACGTATCAGTGAGCGCCCAGTCGCAACCACGATTGTCCAACTCCTGCAAGGCATTACGAGTGAACCGTCGAATCAGTTCGGCTACCGAATCGGTGAGGTCAGGGAAGTTGAGCGAGACCAGCACGGCCACGCGAGGACCAGACCGATCGCCTGGCACGACCGGAAGGATGTCTTCGTAACTGACGACGTTGCTCACAGCAGGATCCCGGGGCTCGAAGTGGTGACGTGATGACTTGCCGACGAAACGATGTGACGTGATGCGATCCGGCTGCAGCGTCTAACGCGGCGTGGGGACCAGACTCAATCGGGCGCCTGACTGCGTGCGCACGAACACCTGACCGCCCGGAGTGACCAGTCGCTTCCAGCCCGATACCGTGCCCGACTCGATCCGAGCACCTGGGTGGGAGATGAAGCCGAGGAGCCGGGCCGCGTGCAGGGCACGCATCGGAAGTCCCCCCCAACCTGGGGCGTCCCAAGCCGACTCCGCAAGCAGGGTCGCATGCAAGGAACCGCTGACCGGAACGTGCGCGCGGAACGCAGCGACCGCGGAGTCAACCATCGGTGCGAGGTCACCGGCCATGCCGCGCTCGCCTGGCAGCCAGCGCGACTGTGGAGGCAGCAGCGCAAGCGACGGCGATCCGGTGACGGAATCTGGAATCACCAGATCCGTGACCGGGGCAAGGCGTGAAACATCAGCGATGATGTCGCGCATTCGCCCGGCAGACACCGTGGCATCGATCTCCGGAGTCTCGCCCTCGGTCGCCTCAGCGCTCGCGGCCAACGGCAAGACGATCAGTGCCAGTACATCCATCGGCAGCGGCGCGTAGATACCCACCACACCACCGCGGGTGACAATGCGGGCTGCTGCTCGTTCGTCCCATCCAATAACTCGTCCGAGGAAAAGTGCCAGATGAAGCGCCTCGTCCTTGGCGAGCCGGATCGAGCTTCTCATCCGCGAGTGAGCTTGCGGTAGGTCGCGCGATGCGGACGAGCCGCTTCTGCCCCGAGCCGCTCGATCTTGTTCTTCTCGTATGAGTCGTAGTTGCCCTCGAACCAGAACCACTGCGAATCGCCCTCGTAGGCCAGAATGTGTGTGGCCACGCGGTCCAGGAACCAACGGTCGTGCGAGGTGATCA
>CAIXFH010000077.1 GCA_903918645.1 uncultured Actinomycetes bacterium
CCGCGAGTAGCGCGACCGCGGACAGCAACGCGTCCTCGGGCAGCCGCGCTCATCAGGAGCTTTGCTCGACTACTCAGCGATGGATGGAGCGCTAGATCCTGTCGGAAGACGCACCTACTACTCAGACATCTACCGGCGGCCTATGCTCAGATCCCGGCTCAAGGTTCCCTGCTCACGCGCGACAGGCCATAGCTGACCTCGCAACGCCTCCCTCTCTAAGGAGTAGCCCGTGAAGAAGCTGATTAACGCGCGAGAGGACGTCGTCGCAGAGTCCTTGCGCGGATTTGCCGCGGCTCATTCCGAGGTAAGAGTCGATCACTCGAACAAGATCATCTACCGCGCGGAGGCGCCCCAGGCTGGCAAGGTCGCAGTGATCTCGGGCGGAGGCTCGGGCCACGAGCCGTTGCACGGTGGCTTCGTCGGGTTCGGCATGCTCGACGCCGCTTGTCCCGGCGAAGTTTTCACCTCACCAGTACCCGACCAGATCCTTGAGGCAACAAAGCAAGTCGACGCCGGAGCGGGTGTCCTGCACGTGATTTCCAACTACACCGGTGATGTCATGAACTTTGAAATGGCCGCCGAGTTTGCCGCCGCTGAGACCGGCGTCGAGATCGCTTCAGTCACCACCAACGACGACGTTGCCGTACACGACAGCACCTGGACGGCTGGCCGTCGCGGAGTGGGCGTGACCGTGTTGCTTGAGAAGATCGCCGGGGCTGCAGCGCAGTCGGGTCGCAACCTTGCTGAGGTCGCCAGCGTGGCTCAACGCGTCAACGAGAGTGGACGCAGCATGGGTATGGCCCTCACATCCTGCACGGTGCCAGCGGTTGGCCACCCGACTTTCGACTTGCCCGATAACTACATGGAAATGGGAGTAGGCATCCACGGTGAGCCCGGGCGCAGTCGGCTGCCATTGGCTCCCGCGAAAGAGATTGCGGCCATGCTTGTCGAGACAATCCTTGCCGACCTTGACTTCACCGGCGGCGACGGAGTGCTCGCGTTCGTCAACGGACTCGGTGGCACGCCGCTGCAGGAGTTGTACCTCATGTACAACGAGGTCGACCAGATCCTGACCAAATCAGGCGTCACGATTGCGCGCTCACTTGTCGGCTCATACATCACCAGCCTCGACATGGCGGGCTGTTCAGTCACCCTGCTCAAGCTTGACGACGAACTGCTGAGGCTGTGGGACTCACCAGTTCGTACACCAGCTCTCCGGTGGGGCGTCTGATCGTGAGCGCTGGCCCAGACCTAGCTTCGCTCGATCGGTGGATCCGCGAGTTTGCGCGCGTGATCGAGGTGCACCAGGGCTTCCTCACCGAACTCGATTCCGCTATCGGCGATGCCGACCACGGCACCAACATGCGTCGAGGAATGTCCGCCGTGGTCACTTCGCTTGACGCCGCAGCGGCCCGTAGCGAATCGCCTGAAACTGCGTTAGCGATGTTCAAAAGCGTTGGGATGACACTCGTTAGCACGGTTGGCGGTGCAAGCGGGCCGTTGTATGGAACCTTCTTCTTGCGTATGGCAACTGCAAGTGGGGATGTAGTGGCGATGTCGGCGACAGAGTTCGCGACCGTGTTACAAGCTGGTCTCGCTGGGATCGTGCAGCGCGGCAAACCCGAAGCTGGCGATAAGACCATGTACGACTCGCTGCTTCCGGCATGTACCGCACTCGATGCATCTCTCGCAGCCGGCCTTGACCTCGATCAAGCACTAACCGCAGCCTCGGCCGCCGCCGATGCTGGCCGCGATGCCACCACCTCGATGCAGGCGCATAAGGGCCGCGCAAGTTACCTCGGTGAACGCAGTATCGGACACCAAGACCCCGGCGCCACGTCGGCGGCGCTGCTTGTGGCAGCCGCTGTGACCGCATTCCGACAACCAGAATGAGCCCCCAGCCACTTGTGGGGATCGTGGTTGTGTCACACAGTTGGGCACTGGCGCAAGCAGCAGTCGCGCTCGCCCATGAGATGGCACCCGATCCACGTTTGCGAGTTTCCATGGCAGCCGGTCTGGACACGACCACATTCGGCACCGACGCAGCCCGTATCAGCCAGGCGATCATAGAAGCCGACGCAGGTGCGGGCGTAGTGGTCATCATGGACCTCGGCAGTGCAGTCTTGGCCGCTGATCTCGCCCTTGAGTTTCTCGACGAGGAACTACGCAATCGGGTACTCCTGTGCGCAGCGCCAATGGTCGAAGGTTTGATCGTTGCGGCGGTAACGGCCGCTGGCGGCGGCGACCGCCGCGAAGTGGCGGCCGAGGCCAACAATGCGCTCGCTGCAAAGAGAGTTCAGCTCAACCTGCCATCGCCGGAAGTCGTTGCCCCCGAATCGATTTCAGCTTCCCAGCAAGATGCTGGGGCGGTGGCCACATTCATCGTTGAAAACCGGCAAGGGCTGCACCTGCGCCCCGCCGCTCAACTCGTCCAACTGGTTCGATCGCTCGACGCGAATGTGACACTAATCAACCGGACCACCGGTGTCGGGCCGGTGCCCGCGTCGAGCCTCTCGCGGGTAGAGACGTTGGGCGCTCTGGCTGGGCACCTGATTGAAGTCAACGCGACTGGCCTCGAGGCCGATAAGGTCATCGCGCAGATTGTCAGCATGGCCGCCCATCGCTTCCATGCACCCAACGCCACTACGGACCAGCGCCCCAAAGCGGCCAGGCCTCCAACCGATAGCGTCGAGCGAAGAATTGGAATCGGCCCTACTCAACGACTAACAGTGCCGTCAGAACTGGTCGTCGCCGGCACTCCGACCCAGGATGCAGAGCAGGAATGGCTCGTTCTGACCCAAGCCGTGAGTGCGGTGCAAATCAAAGTTCAATCCGTGCGTGAGCAGGCAGCGGTCGAACTTGGCGAACACCAGGCCACGATCTTCGACGCACATCTGATGCTGTTGGATGATCCAGCGCTGCTTGACGACGTCCGAGACCGGATAAACGCTGGAGAGCCAGCAGCTTCGGCCTGGGCTGGCGGCATCGCCACAATCCGAAGCAGATTCGAAGCGCTACCTGATCCCTACCTCCGTGCACGTGCAGCTGACGTTCAAGCCGTTGGTGACGATGTCCTTCGAGCGCTACTCGGGACAGATAGTGAAACCCGACAGGACACAAGATCGAGTACCGCCGCAAGCATCCTGATTGCGGCCGACCTGACCCCCGCCGAGGTAGTCGGCCTCGATGTGGCTCAAGTCATCGCCATCGTTCTCGCAGACGGCAGCCCGACTGACCACAGCGCAATTCTCGCGCGCGCCAAGGGAATACCGCTTCTCAACGGTATGGGGTCGCACGTGCTGACAATCCCCGACGGCACGCTCGTCGCACTTGACACAGTCACCCGCGAACTCGTCGTCGACCCATCGGCCACGATCCTGGAGAGCTTCCGAAATCGAGCACTCACCGCCAACCAGGCATACGAAACTGCCCGAACAAGATCAGCCGCCGCAGCAATTACAAGCGACGGCCTGCAGATCCAGGTAGGCGCCAACTTGGCTTCACTCGACGATGCACTGGCCGCAGCAACTTCCGGCGCCGACGAAGCAGGGCTAGTGCGCACCGAGTTCCTCTTCCTTGACCGCAGCGCTGCACCCGACGTCGATGAGCAAGCACGCGCGTACCTCGAGTTGGCATCCGCAATGGGTGGACGACGTTTGACGTTGCGCACCCTAGATGTCGGTGGCGACAAGCCGTTGGGCTATGCGCCCACGCCGGCGGAGACAAATCCCTTCCTCGGTCTACGGGGGTTGAGACTGTCCTTAGCCCAGCCCGAACTGATTGCCGATCAACTGCTCGCGATCGTGCGCACCGCGCATGACACTCCAGTCAGCGTGCTCTTCCCAATGGTCAGCACGGTCAACGAACTGATGCAAGCACGACAGTTGCTCGATTCCGCCATAGCGCGTGATGGGCGAGGCCTGCCACAAGGTTTCACCGTCGGCATCATGATCGAAGTGCCTGCAGCCGCACTCAAGGCAGCCGCGTTCGCGCCATACGTCGACTTCTTCTCAATCGGCACCAATGACCTCACCCAGTACACCCTCGCGGCCCAGCGCGGTAATCGCGCCGTAGCAGCAATCGCCGATCCCCTAGACCCGAGCGTGATCCGGCTGATCGACATGGTGTGTCATGCCGCCGGAGATAAGCCCGTCGCCGTCTGCGGCGAACTGGCCGCTGATGCGGCAGCTACTTCCCTACTTGTCGGGCTTGGTGTTCGTGCGTTATCGGTCGTTCCGAACGCCGTCCCTACTATCAAGCAGTCAGTGCGCGCAGTGAATAGCATTCGCGCACGCGAACTAGCCGATCGCGCGATCGATGCAGACGGCGCCGACGCAGTGCGAACTCTGTTCGTTGATCCCAACTGATTCGCTCATTGCGGCAGCCAGTGCAACCGTTGCGGTTCGAAGCACGATCCTCAGATATCTTGTGGCTGTGGTGAATACCCAGCGACTCCTCGCGTTCGTGGCAGCGTCGGTCGCCATCATCGTGGTGCCTGGACCCAGCGTGATGTTTGTGATCGCACGAGCTGTGGCTTGGGGACGTGGCACTGCCTTCATCACCGCAATTGGAAACGCGGTTGGAATGCTAGTTCTGGCCTGCATACTGGCGATCGGCCTGGGGCCGCTGTTCCAGAGTTCACAACTGCTGCTTGAGGTCGTGCAGATCGCTGGCGGTCTCTACCTCATCTACCTTGGCATCGACGCGCTGAGGCATCGACGCGCACACGTCGAAGCATTGATCACGGTCGAGGAGGCACGCCCGAATGTGCCACGAATTCTGCGCGAGGGTTTCGTTGTCGGGGTACTGAATCCCAAGGCCATCGTCTTCTTCACCGCTGTGTTCCCGCAGTTCGTCGATCCCGCAGCCGGCTCAGTCACAGTTCAACTACTGATCCTCGGTGCGCTCTTCTCGGTGCTCGCAATGCTTCTCGACGGCACCTGGGGCATCGTCGTGGGATCGAGTCGCGATTGGTTCGTGACCTCGGATAACCGTCTGCTGGTGCTGCGCACAATCGGGGGCTTCGTAATGCTTGCTCTCGGCGTGCTCGTCATCATCCCGGTGCTGCTCGAGTTGCTCCCGATCGGTGGATCGCACGCCGCGTAATCGGTCCGAGGGCAGCGACGCCTTCGCTATGGAAATTGACTCCGCGCAGTATGCATACCAAATCCGGATATAGCGCATTAAGTGCGCCCACTCTGCCGAGCGACACGCTGACCGTTCGGCCAGAATTCCCAGATCAACTGCGCTTATTACACTTTCGCGTCGTAGCGTTACCGCGCCACGATCGAACGCGGGGGTTTCGATGCTTGTCCAGTGTGCACTGCGGCGATCGGTCGCCAGCACGGCCAGCGCGGTGCTGGCTGCCGCCTTGGCATTCTCGGTCAGCGCCTGCGGTTCGGACAAGGCAACCCAATCTCCTGCAGTCACCCTCTCGGTATCGTCCAACGCATCGGTAACAGCCGCGGCGAAGCTGCCCCTCACAGCCAAGCCCACTTCAGCCAAG
>CAIXFH010000078.1 GCA_903918645.1 uncultured Actinomycetes bacterium
CACGTGGCGTGAGATTCCAGTAACCCAACTCCACGGAACCCGGGGCACATCAAGGAGTCAACCAAAGTCTGGGCAGACTAATGCCGCGGTCGCTCGCCGACTCTGCTCGTCGCGATCCACCCTGAAGTCAAAAATCCACACAAGCAACGTGGCAAGAAGGATAGCGCCACTTGCAATCGTTAAAAATTTGTTATCGCTCATTTCAGTTTCCGATTGGCAAGAATCGACTTCATGTTCGGACTAACGCGTCAACATCCGCGTCGACCATCAATCCCGCCAGTTCGGGCGTCATCACGGTCGGCTTCCAGCCAAGAACGCTCTCGGCGAGACTGGCATCTCCGATGAGATTGTCGACTTCGGTGGGGCGCAGGTAGCGCTCGTCGAACCGCACGTACTTCTCCCAATCGAGCCCAACTCGTTCGAAGGAGAACTGGACGAAGTCACGCACCGTGTATGAGGTTCCGGTGGCGACTACGTAATCGCGAGGTTCGTCAGCCTGAAGCATCAGCCACATCGCTTCGACGTATTCCTTGGCGTAGCCCCAGTCACGCGCCGCGTCGAGATTGCCCAGCCAGAGCTCTGACTGGAGCCCGGCAGCAATCCGAGCCGCGGCCCTGGTGATTTTGCGGGTCACGAACGTTTCACCACGTCGTGGTGATTCATGGTTGAACAGCACCCCATTCACCGCAAACATCCCGTACGCCTCGCGGTAGTTGCGGGCCATCCAGTAGGAGTAGACCTTGGCTGCGCCATAAGGGGATCGTGGGTAGAACGGAGTGGACTCGTTCTGTGGCGGGGGAGTCGCGCCGAACATTTCCGAACTCGACGCCTGATAGAAGCGAGTTGGGCTTTGCGCCACCCGAATCGCCTCAAGCAGTCGAGTAGTGCCTAGGCCAGTGGTGTCTCCCGTGAACTCAGGCTCATCGAAGGAGACCCGCACGTGGGATTGGGCGCCAAGGTGGTAGATCTCATCGGGTGCCACCCGTTCGATCAGGGTGACGAGCCGAGATCCGTCGGTGAGATCGCCATAGTGCAGGAAGAGTCGAGCGTCTGGGTCGTGGGCATCCACGTATAGGTGGTCGATGCGTGAGGTGTTGAAGGTCGACGACCGCCGGATCATCCCGTGGACTTCGTACCCCTTCTCCAAGAGGAGTTCAGCCAGGTACGAGCCGTCCTGCCCAGTAATTCCCGTGATCAAGGCACGCTTCGCGGCTCCAGTTCCCATAGATCAACGGTAGCGCTCTGTAACCGAAATGGCTGGCAGGCCGTCACCCGTTTGCGGTATCGGAAACCATTCGCAGTGGTCGCGCGGGCACTCCGCCAGCGACCGTCCCTGGTGGGATGTCTCCCGAAACGACACTGCCGGCGGCGATTACTGCTCCGGCGCCTATCCGGCTGCCTTTGAGAATAATGCTTCGCGCCCCGATGAAGACGTCATCGCCTATCGAAATGGCGTGCTCAGGTTTGGGTTCCGGTGTAGGTAGATAACGCCGAGGTATTACGTCGACTTCGTGGAAGTCGGTGTCGACGATCATCACGTCGGCTCCTATTAGGATCCGGTCGCCGAGAGTGATGGACGAAGCGCTGCAAATCGTTGTGCCGCTGAGCCCAACGTCTGAGCCGATGGTGATCGAGGCGCCTGGGCGCAGGGTTCGGATGATTACCGGGCGGCTAACACCGAGGGCTGTCCATTCCGACAACGACACCAAAACAGTGCGGTCTCCCAGAAAGACACTAGATCCTGCCGCTACCTCGACGATCGGTTTGCCGATGACTCTGGCGGCTAGTCCAACGTGGATGCCCGCTCGCCTCACCTGGCGAATTCGCCAATTAGTTAGCGCGCGTTCGCGCACTTTGACAGAGAGAGGAATTGCCACACTGCGATGTTAACAGCGGTGTTCGCCATCACCCGCGAGCCGCGCAAACTGCGCTGCGCGCCGAAGGTCGCTAACCTCGTCATGCGGGCGGCGCTCGAAGGCAATGTCTCTTCAACTGTGGGGTGCTGTGAACATCAACGACACCGTCTATATCGCTGGCCATCGTGGGCTAGTGGGTTCGGCTGTGTGGCGACACCTCGAAGCTGCCGGCTACACCAATTTGGTCGGCCACGCGAGTAGTTCGGTAGACCTGCGAGATCGTGCGGCTACTTTCGACGCGATCACCTCTGCCAAGCCTGATGTTGTCGTGATGGCTGCCGCCAAGGTGGGCGGCATCATGGCCA
>CAIXFH010000079.1 GCA_903918645.1 uncultured Actinomycetes bacterium
GGGTAACTCGACCATCGTACATGTGTATTATTATGGCATAGGCTACTGACAGTTGTGAACCCCGAAACCCCAATGGGGACAACTATTTTCGACGCTCAATCACTATGAGCAGGCTGAGAGAAGAAGGAGTTCGCGACCACTCGGCTGGCTGAGCCAAAACGCGCAATTGCTATGCGCAGCTCAGTCGCCACCCTCGGTGTTACCAGCGTCCGCGGCCGCAGGGTCGTCGAGTTGATAGCGCGCGATTGCATCGACCACGTGCTGCATTGGCACCTCACCACGATCGGCTAGCGAAGCAAGGGTGCGCACTGTGATGCTTTGCGCGTCGACGAGGAAGTGACGACGGAGAGCACCGCGAGTGTCAGACATGCCCCAGCCGTCTGTACCCAATGCTGCGTAATCGCCTGGCACCCAAGGACGAATCATGTCCTGGAGTTCGCGCATATAGTCACTGACGCCGACAACGACGCCTGGCCGGCCGCCGAGACGCTTTGAGACATATGCGATCTGACGATTCTCGGAGGGGTTAAGCAGGTTGTATCGATCGACTGCCAGACCGTCGCGTCGCAGTTCAGTCCATGAGGTCACCGACCACACGTCGGCCTGTACACCCCACTCGTCGCTCAAGAGACGCTGTGCTTCCAGGGCCCAGTTCACTGCAACGCCACTCGCGAGCAACTGCGCGCGCGGGCCCGCTTCGGGCGTGGAAGCGGGCACGAGCAGGTGCATGCCACGCAAGATGCCCTCGACGTCGACATTGTCGGGCTCGGCGGGCTGGACGTAGGGCTCGTTGTAGATAGTTAGGTAGTAAAAGACATTCTCGGAGTCTTCGCCGTACATGCGGCGCAAGCCATCCTTGACGATGTGCCCAATTTCGAAGCCAAAAGCCGGGTCATACGCAACCACTGCGGGATTGGTTGCAGCGAGAATTGGCGAGTGGCCATCCTCGTGCTGCAGACCTTCGCCGTTGAGAGTGGTACGGCCCGCTGTGGCACCGAGAACGAAGCCGCGAGTGAGTTGATCCATCGCTGCCCAGAAGCCGTCTCCGGTGCGCTGGAATCCGAACATCGAGTAGAAGATGTAGAAGGGGATCATCGGCTCGCCATGGGTGGCATACGACGAGCCAGCAGCCGTAAATGATGCGACTGACCCAGCCTCGTTGATTCCTTCGTGAAGCAGTTGACCGTCGGTGGCTTCCTTATAAGCGAGTAGTAGATCGCGGTCGACCGACAGATAGGTCTGCCCATGTGGCGAGTAGATCTTGAACGTTGGAAACAGCGAATCCATGCCGAAGGTGCGCGCTTCGTCCGGGATGATTGGGACAATTCGTCGCCCGATTTCCGGGTCGCGCATCAGATCTCTGAGAAGTCGTACGAACGACATAGTCGTTGCAATGGCCTGGTTCCCCGAGCCACGCTTCATCACGTCGTACACAGAATTTTCGGGGAGAGCCAAGGGCTTGGTGCTGACTCGGCGGTGCGGTATTCCTCCACCTAGGGCGCGGCGACGTTCGAGCATGTACTGCGTGTGCTCGTGCTCCATGCCGGGGTGGTAATACGGCGGCAACTTCTCATCGAGTTGCGAATCAGCGATCGGAATCTGAAGGCGATCGCGGAACACCTTCAGGTCGTCGAGCGTGAGTTTCTTCATCTGGTGAGTGGCATTGCGACCCTCGAAGTGTGAGCCCAACGTCCAGCCCTTGATGGTCTTGGCGAGGATGACAGTGGGTTGTCCCTTGTGTTCTGTTGCTGCGCGGTACGCGGCGTAGAGCTTGCGGTAGTCGTGACCACCGCGACTCAACGCCCAGATTTCCTCGTCGTCCCAGCCTTCAACCATCTTGCGAGTTCGCGGATCGCGGCCGAAGAAGTTCTCGCGGATGAATCCGCCGTTCTCAGTCTTGTAGGTCTGGTAGTCGCCATCTGGTGTTCGGTTCATGAGATTGACCAGCGCACCATCACTGTCCTGTGCCAGGAGCTCGTCCCACTTGCGTCCCCAAACCACCTTGATGACATTCCATCCGGCACCGCGGAAGAACGACTCCAGTTCTTGAATGATCTTTCCGTTACCGCGTACCGGCCCGTCGAGGCGCTGCAGATTACAGTTAACGACGAATGTCAGATTGTCGAGTTCTTCACGGGCCGCAAGGCCAAGAGCGCCAAGGCTTTCGACCTCATCCATCTCGCCGTCACCCAAGTACGCCCACACACGCTGCTGGCTGGTGTCCTTTATGCCGCGTGCCTGCAAGTACTTGTTGAACCGAGCCTGATAAATCGCATTGAGCGGGCCAAGACCCATCGACACTGTCGGGAATTCCCAAAAGTCCGGCATCAGGCGTGGGTGCGGATAAGACGAGAGTCCACCACCGGGATGCGAGAGCTCTTGGCGGAAGCCGTCGAGGTCGTCCTCGCTTAGCCGGCCCTCGAGGAAGGCTCTCGCGTATATGCCTGGTGATCCGTGGCCCTGGAAATAGATCTGGTCGCCGCCGCCTGGGTGATTCTTGCCGCGGAAGAAGTGGTTGAAGCCAACTTCGTACAGCGACGCTGTGGATGCGTAGGTCGAGATATGTCCGCCGACTCCGACACCGGGACGCTGGGCCCTGTGAACCATGATCGCGGCGTTCCAGCGGGCATATGCACGAATCCGTCGCTCGACTGCTTCGTCTCCCGGGAACCACGGTTCGCGTTCGGTCGGGATCGTGTTGATGTAGTCGGTGCTGCGCAAACTCGGGACGCCGACGTTCTGCTCTGCAGCCCTGCGCAGCAGCGACAGCATGATGTAGCGGGCTCGATATGCGCCGCCGTTCGCTACAAGAGCGTCGAATGAATCAAGCCATTCAGATGTCTCGTCGGGGTCGACGTCGACGTACTGAGTGGGTAGTCCACCTGCGAGGAGCGGGTCACGGTCACGGCTTGTTGCCACGTGTCTTCAATCTCCTTGGGTTGCTGGAGTCTGCGTGACTATCCTGCCGGTTCCTTGTGGGCGGGTTGGCAGGGCACCCCGAATTTGACGTTGAAAGTGTAAAAATTCCTTGGTCGTCTCAACATGCGGGCGAATTGGCCGAGGTTCGAGAGTGAGGCGCGGCAAACCCGTGATCTCGGATGCTTGCGCACGGGCCGCTGGTCCGGTGGACTATGCGCATGGCCCAACAGGCTCGACGAAACGCGCAGCGCACATGACCAACGAAAATCTCGCATCGGAGGGTTCTGACTCTGTGCGTGGCCTTGCAGCCAAACTTGGGATTGCGGCCGGTCAGGTAGTGCAGGAGATCGGCTACGACGACGATTGCGACGATGACCTGCGTGCGGGCGCGGTCGCGATTGCCGGATCGGAACTAGTCGACGACGATTACGACGATGTCGTAGATGTGGTGTTGTTGTGGTGGCGCGACGATGACGGCGACCTTGTCGATGCCCTCGTCGATTCGATTGCGATCCTCGCCGATCAAGGTGTCGTGTGGCTGCTGACCCCAAAGCCAGGGCGCGCAGGTCATGTCGAGGCATCCGACATCTCCGATGCGGCGCCCACTGCTGGTCTGCAATCCACCAGCACGATCTCCGCGGCGCCAGATTGGCAGGGCACTCGTCTTGTCGCCCCCCGGGTCGTTCGTCGCTGAATCGCCGGGGTAGTGGTTTCAGCGCATTGGACCTCCCAGTGTGGGTTGGTTCTGGTTGTGCCACGATGTGATCCGCGCCAACATTCGTTGGGCGAGAGGCGACACCGACTCAGGTAAAGGGCTCCATTTTAATGGCGATTGAAGTTGGCCAGACGGCTCCTGATTTTGTTCTACACAACCAGTTCGGTCACCCAGTGACCCTCTCGTCCTTCCGCGGTTCGAAGAACGTCGTCCTGGTTTTCTACCCGTTTGCCTTCACCGGAATATGCACCGGTGAACTCTGCGAGATCCGCGATCTTGGCTCAGTCTTCGAGAACGACGACACTGTGATTTTCGGTGTCTCGTGCGACCCCGTACCAAGCTTGAAGGTCTTTGCACACACCGAGGGTTATGAGTTCCAGCTGCTCAGCGACTACTGGCCGCATGGTGCGGTGTCGACCCAGTACGGCGTCTTCATGGAGTCGCATGGGATGCCAATACGTGGCACGTTCATCATCGATAAGAAGGGTGTCGTTCGTTGGCTCGTCGTCAACGGACCAGGTGATGCACGACGCACGTCCGACTACCGTGAGGCTCTTGCGGCGCTATAGATGGTTTCCAGTCGATAACGACTGGATTGCGACATGCTAAATTCCCTGTGTTTGCTTGACTTTTCGGTATCGCGATCGCTTGCGCAAGGGCATGATCGTCTTGTGGGGTGCATCCGCTGCGGACAAAGACAGGTCGATCCCGATTCCGGGCCGACCCTCTGGCGGCGTGCCGTACGCGGCGGTCACCAGGTGCTTGTCTGCCCCGACTGCCAAGGCGTTGGTTGGGACGCAGATCTTGATTTGTGTGGTTCGTGCGGTTCCACATTCCTTATCAAGCAACTCGGTGACGTTGTGTGCCGGTCCTGTGGTCGCACCGAGGAGTTGCATTTCGTTGATCTCGCTGTTGGCCGTGAAGTTGATGCCGACCTGTCCAACGATGTGGCCGCAGCCCTTGAGCGAGTGTTAGGCCGTCGCTGACACCTCGAGTGCAGTTCGTGCTCTGGCCACCTGACGAGGTAACCTCACGGGTCGGCGGTTTCCGCCACGGGCGCATAGCTCAGTTGGTTAGAGCACCTCGTTTACACCGAGGGGGTCAGGGGTTCGAGTCCCTTTGCGCCCACCAAAAGGATGAGCCACCTTTGGGTGGCTCATCCTTTTGTGTGGTGATGTGAAGTGTTGCTCGTGGGCCCCCGCTAGTCGCGGAGCGGCTAGTAGGGGACCTTTGCGCCCTAGAGGGGCGTCACTGGCCGCTGGTTGGGCAATATTTCCCGTGTCGCGACCGTTCCTCCTTGGCGGGGTTGCTCTGGAGTTCTCGGTCTTCCCTGCCGAAATGCGCGGTTTGTGAAGAGTCGCTATCGTCCGCCAGATGGAGATTTTGACTTGGGCTACTGGGCTTCCGCTGCCGTTACTATTCTTGATGTTTGTCGTACTTTGCTTCATCCCGTTGGAAGCCTTTAGCGTGGTGTCGAGGCGCTTTGACCCGAAGGACCGCACTAACGACAACATAGGTCGAGCCTCGTTGGCATTTCTGAGCAGCGCGTTCATCTTTGTTGGTGCGTTCACCATCATCACGTCGTACAACGAGGATGCAAGGCTGCACGCCGCAGGAGAGCATGAGGTGGTCGCAGCGCAGACGCTCATGCGCGAGGTTCGACAACTGGCGCCGACGGACTCCACGGTGCGTCTGGCGGTGAGCGATTACGCCGAGGCCGTGTTGCGTGGCGAGACCGGCAATGGAGGGGTACTCGCGCCGAGCAATGAGGCAGAGGACGCCTTCGGCGTGTTGGAGACTGTGGCGGTTGATCTTACGGAGAGGCCAGGGACAGATACCTATCGTGCCGGGGAGGTTCTTGACTCCATCAACGATTTGAAGCTCGCTCGCCAGGAGCGGCTGGGAGAGTTGGGCAACACAATCGCGCTGCCCCTCGTAGCACTGCTGTTGGTGATGGCCGCACTCAACCTTTCGGGCATCGGCCTATTCCCGAGCGGCACATCACGGGGGCTCAAGCGGACATACACGTTCGTGGTGGCGGTCGCCGTTGCGTCCATGCTTACCAGTGTCGTCTTGCTTGAATCGGTTCAGTTCATCCAGTCGGGGCTCGCTCTCCCCTTAGAGAGTTTCATCTCAGACCTCAACGGGCGCTGAGCTCCTCAACGGGCGCTGAGCCTACGCGGGTGCTTGGTAGCGCTGCGACGAGTTACCAGTTCTTCTTGGCTCGGAAGAGCCCGACGAAGTTGGCGTCCCTTGGGCGGTGTCCTCGACTCTCACAGCGCAGCCGAGCAGGTGGGACATGCCGCTTCACAGCGCAGCCGAGCAGGTGGGACGACCCGCTTCACAGTGAACGCCCCCACACGACTTCGGGCGCCTGCCGTCTGGGAGCCTTCCCCCCAGTGATCGTGTCTGGGGGCGAGTGTGAAACCCACCCCTCCACTGTGTCGTGGTTGTTACCGGTTATGCGTTAGCGACGGTTGCCGAAGTGGCGGTGGCGATTCGCTGCGCTGCTGTGGTGGGCAGTGCTGGCTGTCCGGTGGTGGGCGTGTAGGTGAACGTGGTTGCCAGGGTGCCAGTAGTACCGCTGGTGAACACGATGCTCACCGGGATGGCCGTGCCTACTGAGACCCACGCGCTGGTGGTCGTGTTCCAGTAGGACAAGGTGCCGGTACCGGTTGCCGTGCCGGTAGTACCGGTGCGGCTGTAGGTAGTCAGCGTGCCGATGAACTGCCAGGTGTTGGTCTGGATGAACTTGAAC
>CAIXFH010000080.1 GCA_903918645.1 uncultured Actinomycetes bacterium
CACTGATAGCTAGTCCGTCACAAGCAGCGAAACCCCCAGGCCGTCACGGCTGGGGGTTTCACTGCTTTGGCGAGGGTGGATTCTTAGAGCTCCATGTTGTGGAATCCCGCCTTGCACAATCGATTACGGACCCTCCAAGGGCACTAACTCGGACGCCACGGGCAAGCCAACGGCGCCGAGACAGTGCGTAGTGCAGATGAGTTGGCCTATAAGCCGGATTCTGTCTCGATCCCGAAGGACCGAGGGCGACCATCCATCTGGGGCCGTCGTTACCGACGACCTCGGTGCGGTCTACCCGCAGGCTCGGACGGGCAGTCCTCGAACGCCTGCGTGAGGCTTCTTGCGAAGCCCCGTCTTGACCTTGCTCCAAGTGGGGTTTACCAAGCCGCGACGGTCACCCGCCGCGCTGGTGGTCTCTTACACCACCGTTTCACCCTTACCGTCGACGCAAGCGCCTACGGCGGTCTGTTCTCTGTGGCACTGTCCCGCGGGTTGCCCCGGGTGGGCGTTACCCACCACCTTGCCCTGTGGAGTCCGGACTTTCCTCAGCGCCGCCCCGAAGGGTTGCTACCGCGGCCGCCCAGCCAACTCATCTGCGTGACCAGAGTAGCCGGTCTATCCCTCCCCCGGCTCCGCAATCGACGCTCCGCTCGATCTAGACCATCGGGGGCAAGCTGTCGGCAACCCCGCGCTCGGCCTGGAGCGGACCATCGGCAAGGATCACCGACATGCTCGTGCTGCTACCTCCTTCGGAAACCAAGACCAGCCCGCAACCCGGCAAGCCACTAGATCTTGCAACCCTGTCCTTTCCCGAAATCACCGCTACACGAGAACAAATCCTTGCCGCACTCATCGATCTTGCTCGTCGCTATCCCGCGAAGTCCCTTGAGATTCTTGGAATTTCGGCGCGCCAATCAGATGAGGTAGCCCGTAATGCTGAGCTTGACGTGTCACCAACAGCAGCGGCTGGCCGCGTCTACACCGGTGTCCTCTATGACTCGCTTGACGTCGCCACCCTCAACGCCGCGGCACTTCGACGAGCGAACAAGACTTTGATCGTCTCAAGCGCCCTGTTTGGTGCCGTCCGATTCGGCGATCGCATCCCGGCGTATCGACTCTCCGGCGACACCACCCTCCCGGGCATCGGCACAATCACTGGCGTCTGGCGCGACCCACTCGCGCTAGCGATGAGTACTGCCGCCCGCAGCGGCCTCATCGTCGATCTCCGGTCGGGCACTTACGCATCGATGTGGAAGGCCACCGGTGAAGTCGCGGACCGAACCGTGACGGTGCGGGTCCTCCAGCAGATGCCTGATGGTTCGCGCAAAGTCGTGAGCCACTTCAACAAAGCGACCAAGGGACGACTCGTTCGACGTTGGCTCATTGACGGTGTCAGCGCTCGAGACGCCGATGAGCTAGCTCACTCGTGTGAGTCTGAAGGCATCGTGGCCGAGCTCGCAGCAAGCCCGAAGCGCGGCAAACCCAGACTTCTCGACGTAGTGGTCAGCGACCTCTGACTACGGAACCCATACGTGCGCAAACTCTTCGACGTGACTCGCCTCGGCGAAAGTGCGCAGCGATGCATTGCCGTCGGCGTACCACGACAACGTGGTAATCGAACCCGGTGAGAGCTCCATGCGATTCATCGAGGCAAGCGGCGCCAGCAACGCGCGGGCAGTGAGTGATCGCACCGTCCCGACGTGGGCTGCAACCACAATGCGCTGACCCCGATATTGGTCAAGAACCGAGTCAAGCGCGGCGGTGACTCGCTCGTACAGGTCGCGCAGCGACTCTCCACCGGGCGGTGCAACTTCGCCAGATGCCAGCCATGCAGCCATCTCGGTTGGCCACCTGTCGGATACCTCGGCAAAGGTGAGGCCATCCCAATCACCGAACCGCGCTTCCTGCAAGCCATCGACCACGATCGGCTCGAGTCCGATTCGGGCGCCGATGATCGCGGCCGTCTCGCGAGTTCGCAGCATTGGTGACGACAGCAGTACGTCGGCTCCACCACGTGCCGAAAGCTCGGCTCCCGCGGCCTCTGCCTGCGCAATGCCGATGGGGACGAGCGCAGGATCATGTGTGCCACCGGATCCGGAGAACCTGCGTTCGATCGAATGCGCGGTAACACCATGGCGAACAAGCACCGTGACCGTTGGCGGCCCAATGTCGGGGCCCCAGCCGACGATCGCGGGCGTTGGCCCAGGCGGTACGACGTCGACTTCCACAGCAGTCTCGAACGAATCGGCCCGATAACGGCGAATCGTGCCTGACCGGCCCTTCTCAACCGCATCAAGGCACTCGTTCGCAAGTGCATCGGCAGCAGCGTTTCGCTCGCGTGGCACCCAGGTGTACGTGACGCGATCCCGGGGAATCACATCGCGCGCGATCAGTGCGATGCGCCGCAGTGCATCGTTCTTGATCGCCCAACGTCCACTCATTTGCTCAACCACAAGTTTGGAATCGAGGCGAGCCTCGACTTCCGCTTCGGGATCGATCTCCATGGCCGCACGCAAGCCTTCGAGCAAACCCGTGTATTCAGCGACATTGTTCGTGGCTAATCCGAGGTGATCGGCCAATTGCAGCAGGACGTCTCCGGTTGCGGCCTCGCGGACGAGCGCGCCGAAGGCCGACGGGCCAGGATTACCGCGAGAGCCACCGTCGGCCTCGACGATGAGGCGACGAGTCACAGCCCTGACTCAGGTGTGCGGACGAGGATGCGACGACACTCCTCGCAACGTAGGACCTCATCGGGCTCAGCTGCCCGAAGCCGGCCAATGTCAACTGGGGTGAGTTCCATCCGACAGCCTTCGCAGCGGCGCTGGAACAGTCGCGCTGCTCCTACTCCGTTGTGATCGGCGCGCAATTTGTCATAGAGCGCCAGCAACTCCGCCGGGATGTTTGGTAGTACGTCGGCACGATCGATGCTGATCTCAGCACTCTCGCGATCGCCTGAACCCCAAGCAACATCGCGTTCGGCCACCGATTGATCACGGGAAGCGGTCAATGAATCGCGCTCGGTCGTGAGGGCCGCCAATGCGTTGCGCGCATCCTCGAGGCGTTCCATGATTTCAAGTTCGACTTCCTCGAGTTCATTCTGCCGACGGGCAAGCGAGCCAATCTCGTGTTGCAGGTTCTCAAGTTCCTTCGATGAGGAGATCCGGCCCGAGTCAAGCAGTTCTTGATCCTTGGCCGAGCGAGCGCGCACCAGGTCAACATCGAGGCCAGCCTTGTACTGCCCGCGTTCGAGATCGCTGACCTCGGTCTCACCCGCGACCACACGATCACGAAGTCCGGCAAGGCGGGTATCTAACTCTGCGATGGTCGCCAGTTGGGGCAGCGTACGACGACGATGCGCGATCTGGTCCAGCCGAGCATCGAGCGCTTGCAGGTCCAGCAGGCGCATTTGGGCGGAAGGCTCGACGTTCACCGGGCTCCTTGTCGTTCTCGTGTGTCCCGCTCGCTATTACGCGGGTTGGCTCCAACTTAGTCGGCATCGAGCCTTCACGGGGCATCTGCTCGGCAGTTCGGGTTGCGTTGACCCCAGATCAGCGGCGCGCTGTCCACGGGTCAGAGACGATGGTCGAGACGTGCGCCTTCACTTGGAAGCCATCGGCCGCTAAGTCAGTCTCGATCAAGCGAGCGGCACGAGAGAGCCAAGGCCACTCCGATGCCCAATGCGACACGTCAATGAGTGCAACGTCGTGAGCCGCAAGGAAGTCACCCGCATTGTGATGTTTAAGGTCGGCCGTCACCACCACATCGGCGCCAAGACGGGCCGCATCGGCAAGCAGATCCGACCCTGAGCCGCCACAGACAGCCACCCTTGAGACGACCCGTTGAAGATCACCTGCAATGCGTAACCCATGCGCCGTAAGGGGAAGCTCGTCGTACACCTTGTCGGCGAACTCGCTCAGGGTGGTCGGTTCAACGAGGTCACCTATCCGGCCAAGGCCGATCCGTGAATCACTGTGTGACGGGATCACCGGCGCACTGATGTCGACGCCCAGTAACTCAGCGAGCACCTGTGAGACACCATCTGCGGCGCTATCTGCATTCGTGTGCGCCGCAAGCAATGCGCATCCTCCGACGATGAGTCGATGAATGAGCCGGCCCGCGGGTTCGACCGCTGCCACCGAGGAGACCGGTCGCAGCAACAGGGGGTGGTGCACCAGCAGGAGTTCGACTCCTCGTTCAAGCGCTTCATCAACACTTTGGGCAGTGGCGTCAACGGCAAGAAGGACAGAACGGACGGGAAGATCTGGATCGCCACAGATCAGCCCGACCGTGTCCCAGTCTTCAGCTGTGGCTGGGTCATACCGACGGTGAACTACCCGCACGACATCGCCAACCGTTGCCTGACGCATCTGTTCGTCTGCCATACAGCCGAGCGTAGGGCTATTAGCGCCTGCGCGGCCTCGGGCTGCGACCGGACCTCGCGGGAGTCGGAGCCGCAGCGGGCACCTTCACCGGAGTGACGTATTCAGCGCGCGGCCCGGTGAGTTCAGCGATCTGCGGAGCACCGGGGCGCACTCGCGCTGCGGTCGGCTTGATGCCGGCCTTGCGAGTGAGCGTGGCGACATCTGCCCGCTGTGCATCCGTCGCGATGGTGACTACAACTCCGGCAGCACCGGCTCGCGCCGTACGACCCGAGCGGTGCAAGTACGACTTGTGTTCGGCCGGAGGATCAACGTGCACGACGAGTGCAACATCGTCGACGTGGATGCCACGAGCCGCGATGTCAGTAGCCACAAGCACACGCACCGAGCCACTGCGGAACGCATCAAGGTTTCGCTCGCGGGCGTTCTGGGCCAGGTTTCCTTGGAGGTCAACTGCAGGAACACCGGCTGACGTTAGCTGCTGCGCCAACTTGCGTGCGCTGTGCTTGGTACGGGTAAACAACAGCGAACGTCCCTGGCCAGAAGCCAACTCCTGAATCACTGCCTGCTTGTCGCTCACCTCGACTGTGAACACGAAATGTTCCATGTCGGGCTCGGTCGAGGCATCTGAATCCACTGAGTGCGTCACTGGGTTCACCAAGTAGCGCTTGACGAGAACATCGACACCGTTGTCTAGCGTTGCCGAAAACAGGAGACGCTGACCATCCACCGGAGTGCGGTCGAGCAGTCGCTTCACACCAGGCAGGAAGCCGAGATCAGCCATGTGGTCGGCCTCGTCGAGCACTGTGATCTCAACATCGTCGAGGCGCACGTGCCGTTGGGTGACCAAGTCCTCAAGGCGACCGGGACACGCAACAACGATGTCGATGCCTGCACGCATTGCCGCGACCTGCGCACGCTGCGACACGCCACCGAAGATGGTCGTCGTGGTGAGGCCAGCTGCTTTGGCTAGAGGTGCAATCGTTTCGTGCACCTGCGTCGCGAGTTCGCGAGTAGGGAGAAGTACCAGTGCCCGAGGATGCCCGGGCCTTACCCGACGACCTGACGCAGTGAGTCCCGCGACCAGTGGCAGCGCGAACGCGATCGTCTTGCCACTACCAGTACGTCCGCGGCCAAGGACATCGCGACCTGCAAGTGAATCGGGCAAAGTCGCCGACTGGATCGGGAAGGCCGACGAGATACCTTGAGCCGCAAGAACTGCGATCAGCGGCGCGGGCACACCAAGTTCGACGAAAGAGGTAATGACCGGCCCGGTCTGAACTACCGCCACGAGCGGGGCGAAGTCGGTACCTTGCGGGGAGCGGCTCTCACCGCGATCAGCGGTGGTTGAACGTCGTCGGGTGTCACCGCCACCACCTGCGCGAGGCGCGCTGCCCGAACTCTGCTGGCCGGTGCGCGGCTTGCCACTGCGCTGCTGGCTTGAGCCTGATTGACCAGAGCGCGATTGCGCTGGTCGTGATCCTTGACTTGTTGGGCGTCCCTGGCCAGAAGCCGGGCGCGAGGATCGGGGCGTGCTGGACGTGGCGGTCATACGGGTCCTGTCTGTGTCTGACGTCCGCATCGCGCCGCAAGCGGCACCCTCGTTACGAGGTAAGACGAACGACCGTGGTGCATCCCGCTTGGGGCACCGCACCCGGTCACTGGCCCGGAAGCTCGAGGTTATGCGCTCTATGCGCGCCTCGGGAGCGTACGTTCGCTGCGGGGACAGTGGCACCCGTCAATCGGCGAACTGCGTCCAGTCTACCGGACAGATGACGCCGTGCCCGCCACCTGCAAATTCGTGGCGGAACCGCGCACCAGTGTGCAGCACAGCCCCAAACCAAGCGATGATGGTTGCCTAGGCGATGCTTCTGGAGGACTTGTGCTGATTCGATTGCTGAGAACGTATCTGAGGCCATACCGCACGCTCTTGTTCGCGGTTGTGGTTTTGCAGTTCTTCGGCACGATCGCTGCTCTATATCTGCCTACTTTGAACGCAGACATCATCGACAACGGTGTCGCGAAGGCCGACACAAGTTACATCCTGCGTATCGGAGCGGTGATGCTTGGCATCACCTTCCTCCAGGTGGCGTGCACGATCGCGGCCGTGTGGTTCGGCGCCCGCACTGCGATGGGATTCGGGCGCGATGCCCGCGCGGCGGTCTTCCGCCGCGTTGGATCGTTCTCAGCACGTGAGGTCACTCAATTCGGCGCACCCTCTCTGATCACTCGCACGACGAATGACGTCCAGCAGGTGCAAATGCTCGTCCTGCTCACCTGCACGATGATGGTGTCGGCTCCCATCATGTGCGTCGGTGGCATCGTGATGGCGCTGCGTCAGGACGTCGGTCTTGCCTGGCTCATCGTCACCAGCGTGACAGTGCTGGTCGTGGCGATCGCCTTGATCGTCAGCCGGATGGTTCCGCAGTTCCGTCTCATGCAGAAGCGTCTTGACGAAGTGAACCGAGTGCTGCGGGAGCAGATCACCGGCATTCGTGTGGTGCGAGCGTTCGTGCGCGAATCCGTCGAGAGCCAACGGTTCGCGACTGCAAATGCCGACTTGACCGACACAGCACTGCGCGTTGGTCGGTTGATGGCGCTGATGTTCCCGATCGTCATGCTCGTGCTCAACCTTTCGAGCGTCGCTGTTATCTGGTTCGGTGGTCAGCGCATCGACGCCGGTGAGATGCAGATCGGTTCACTCACCGCCTTCCTCACCTATCTCGTCCAGATCCTGATGTCGATCATGATGGCCACCTTCATGCTGGTGATGATCCCTCGAGCTGCAGTCTGCGCAGAACGGCTCACAGAGGTGCTCGATACCGAGTCGTCGGTAGTTCCTTCCGCTAACCCAGTCATGCTTGTCGCCGGCCGAAGATCGGTAGAGTTCCGATCTGCCTCCTTCCAGTACCCAGGCGCCAGTGATCCTGTGCTGCAAGACATCTCGTTCGCAGCAGTGGCCGGCCAAACAACGGCAATCATCGGAAGCACGGGATCAGGGAAGACCACACTTCTTTCGTTGATCCCGCGCTTGTTCGATGCAACCGATGGTTCGGTTCTCGTCGACGGTGTGGACGTGCGCGCACTCGAACCTGAAGTGCTTCACGATCGGCTCGGACTCGTTCCGCAGAAGGCCTTCCTGTTCACCGGGACGATCTCGAGCAACCTGCGCTACGGCAAGACCGACGCCACCGACGACGAACTCTGGCAGGCGTTGCGCATCGCGCAAGCCGATGACTTCGTCTCAGCCCTTCCCGACGGCCTCGAAGCCCCCGTTGCCCAAGGCGGAACCAACTTCTCGGGCGGGCAGCGACAACGGCTTGCCATCGCACGCGCATTAGTGCGACAACCCGAGATCTATCTATTCGACGATTCGTTCTCGGCGCTAGACCTCGCAACCGATGCGCGGCTCAGATCCGCACTCACCGCGATCACCGAAGACTCCATCGTGCTGATCGTCGCGCAACGGGTCTCGACGATCGTCGATGCCGATCAAATCCTGGTACTCGAAGATGGTCGAATGGTCGGCATCGGCACACACAGCGAACTCGTTGATACTTGCCCGACCTACGCGGAGATTGTGCGCTCGCAACTACCCGTAGAGGCAGCAGCATGAGTCAACAAACATCAGGCCGGCCTCGCCAGCCCGGCGGCGGCATGCCGATGCGCGGCCCCGCCGCGATGATGGGTGCGGGAATGCCGGCCGACAAGTCACTGGACTTTTGGCCCTCTGCTCGCAGGCTTGCGCGGCTCCTGACTCCAGAACGATTCCACGTCTTGCTGGTGGGCCTATTCACCATCATCAGCGTCTCGTTTGCTGTCATCGGCCCGAAGATTCTCGGCAACGCGACCAACCTCATCTTCGAAGGCATCATCGGCAAGCAGCTGCCAGCAGGAGTCACCCAACAGCAGGTCATCGACCATGCTCGCGCCACCGGGAACGATGGATTCGCAAACCTCCTCTCCGGCATGAACGTCGTGCCAGGCCAGGGGATCAACTTCAGCGAACTCGGTCATGTTCTCATCGGTGTGCTGTGCCTCTACGTCCTTTCCTCCGTTGCGATGTGGGCACAGGCGTTCGTCCTCAACGGTGTCGTGCAACGCACAGCGCAGCGGCTCCGACGCGACGTCGAGGGCAAGTTGCACCGCCTCCCACTGCGCTATTTCGATACGGTGCCGCGCGGCGAGCTACTGAGCCGAGTCACCAACGACATCGACAACATCCAGCAGACAATGCAGCAGACTTTGAGCCAACTGCTCAGCTCGATCCTGACCCTGGTCGGCGTGCTGTCGATGATGGTGTGGATCTCACCGGTGCTGGCGCTGGTGGCGCTGGTCTCGGTACCGCTCTCTGTTGTGGTTACCGCCCAAATTGCCAAGCGATCGCAGCCACTCTTCGTCGAGCAGTGGGCTCAGACCGGACGACTCAACGGCCACATCGAAGAGGTCTACACCGGGCATGCGCTGGTTAAGGTCTTTGGTCACCAGGCGGAGGCCGAGGAGATCTTCGCCGAGCGGAACGAGGCGCTCTACCGCGCGAGTTCTGGTGCGCAGTTCCTCTCGGGAATCATCATGCCTGCCATCCAGTTCATCGGAAATCTGAATTACGTCTTCATCGCAGTCATCGGTGGTCTGCGCATCGCGTCGGGCACGATGTCGCTCGGCGACGTGCAGGCTTTCATCCAGTACTCGCGCCAGTTCAGCCAGCCGCTGACCCAAGTAGCGTCCATGTCGAACTTGCTTCAATCCGGAGTTGCCTCAGCAGAGCGCGTCTTCGAGTTGCTCGATGCGTCGGAACAGTCGCCTGACCCCGTCGAACCCGCCACGATCGACTCGCCGTTAGGTCGGGTGGTCTTTGACCACGTGTCATTCCGCTACGAGGCAGAAACCCCTCTGATCGAAGAGCTGTCGCTCATCGCTGCGCCCGGGCAGTCGGTGGCGATCGTCGGGCCGACCGGCGCCGGAAAGACCACGCTCGTCAACCTGATCATGCGCTTCTATGAAATCGACGGCGGACGGATAACCCTCGATGGCATTGACATCGCGACGATGACCCGCGACGACCTACGAGGCCGCATCGGCATGGTGCTGCAGGACACGTGGCTATTCGGCGGCACGATCCGCGACAACATCGCTTACGGTCGTCCGGGCGCCACCGAGGATGAGATTCACGAGGCGGCGCGCGCAACTTACGTAGACCGATTCGTGCACACCTTGCCCGACGGTTACGACACGATGATCGATGATGAGGCAAGCAACCTGAGCACCGGCGAACGCCAACTCGTCACCATCGCACGGGCGTTCCTGGCCTCACCGTCCCTACTGATCTTGGACGAAGCCACCAGTTCGGTGGATACGCGAACTGAGTTACTCGTGCAGAAGGCGATGACTGCGCTTCGCTCTGACCGCACCAGCTTCGTGATCGCGCATCGCCTCTCGACCATCCGTGACGCCGATCTGATTTTGGTCATGGAGGCCGGCGCGATCGTCGAGCAGGGCACTCACGATCAGTTGCTACAGCTGCATGGCGCCTACTTCGATCTGTACACGGCACAGTTCGTAGGAGCGGCCGCGGAGGATCTGACCACCCCAATCGGCTGACGACGCGCGTCTGTGCGCAGCTGCTGGCGCGGCGCGCGGCCTTACCTAATCCGGCCACCATTACTCTGCGTTACGAAATGTCATCTCATATTCGTCAAGACCTCTGCAACACGCCCCACGTAACCTCTCGCAGTTCACGTTTACCTCTCGAATCTGAATTGCCAGACGCTGGGTGTCCGGACGTCGCCCGTGCACCTTCTGGAATCTCGAAAGACCCTGCAAAACGAGGGATTAGAGGCTTCGCGCCGAGAATTTTCAAGGTCGCGAACTAGATATGTTAGACACTATAAGTAATCGGGTAAATACCCTCTGTAACGGGAATACGCTAAATGACTGAATTCACCCGTTCGGCGCAGCATTAACGATCTTGACTTTGCATCTGCCTGCCAAGAGCCTTGACCGCTAGCGCAGGTTTCTCACCTGTTACACAGTCGTGGTGCTCGGGAAGGGCTCAACCGCATGTCACTGCTTTCGCGTCGTCCAGTCAATCGGTTTACGGCCTCCGCCGTCTCAGCCGCCATGGTCGTTTCGGCGATGGCGACCGCAATAGTTGCTGCGCCACCGGCCTCCGCCGCGACGTACATCAACGCAATCGTCTACCGCGCACCTGCGGTCTTCGTGCCTTGGGGTACGGCTGTATCGAGCGTTACTGACTCCGGAAGTTTCACCTTTACCCCGCAGGCGCTAGTGAATGGCGTATGGACTCCTAGCGGCGCTGCATACACCGCTAGTGCCTCGGTGCAGGCGTACGACGCGACCGGCGCCGTGACCACCGCGGTCAACCCTCCCCCGTCCACCTGCGGTCTATACGCGCCAACTGACGGCGCTTACGCGACGCCGCTGACCGGCACGCTCACGGGAGCAACCCGCTATGTCGCTAGGTTCTACACAGCCGTGACCGTCGCCGGCTACACCAGCACCTTCGTCATCGCGCAGTCCGCCGTGCAAGGTGAAGCGGTCGTGACCCCCACCTACAAGGGCGCCGTGCTTACCGACGCCGCTACACCACTTGGTAGCTACCCCAGCACCATCGGCTACGTGAGTACCAAGTTGAACGGCGTGAGCGGCACCG
Source organism: uncultured Actinomycetes bacterium (assembly GCA_903918645.1). Taxonomy (GTDB): domain Bacteria; phylum Actinomycetota; class Actinomycetes; order S36-B12; family CAIYMF01; genus Longivirga. The sequence continues at coordinate 11,053 of CAIXFH010000080.1, forward strand.
CGCCAACGGTTGGCTGCGGCATTTTCGCGGCAGCCGACACCACATACGCAGGCACCGACTACCAAGGAGTTGCCGCGCCGCCTGGCAGTTACAACGTCCACTGCGCGTATGCGGCCCAGGCCGCGCCTGCACTTTGGTCCGTGTCATCGGCAGCCGACATCCTCGTTGCGGTGGCTAAGGCGACTGCCACTGTCACCGCCTCATCGTCCGCAATTCTGCCGAGCGCAACGATCCCTGCGATCACGTTCACAACCGCGCCTTCGCCAATCACTTGGACGACCACACCAACCTGCGGTGTTTACGCCACTTCTGACCCGACGTTCGCCTCAGCGCTCACGGGCACCGCCGCTGAGGGAACGTACGTCACGCACTGCGCAAACGGCGTGTCTGCCCTCTACGACGCCGTGTATGTCGATGGCACGCTCACAATCGCGAAGCTGCCAGCGACAGTGACCGCGTCGAGCACGTCGATCACATACGGGACTTCGGTTCCTGCCGTGACGACCACGACATTCCCTGCCGCAATCACCTTCACCACCGCCCCCACATGCGGAACGTACGCAAACTCCGATGCTGGCTTCACCTCACCGCTCATCGGCGTTCAGAATGCCGGCACGTACGTGACCCACTGCACCGGCGGCACGTCGGTCGACTACACGCCGGTCCATGTCAACGGCGTGCTTACGATCACTCAGGCTCCGACCGTCGTGACTGCAACATCACCGACGATCCCCTATGGAACAACACCAACGGTGTCGTTCACCACCAACCCATCCCCAGTGACCTGGATTACCACCCCCATTTGCTCCGCATACGCAACTAGCGACTTGTTCTTCGTAACGCCTCTGTCCGGAACACTGAACGCGGTGGGCACGTACACGACTCACTGCTCAGGTGGCACGTCGCTTAACTACGTGCCCTCCTATGCAAGCGGCACGCTGACTATCGCCCAACTTGCAGTGACGGTGACCGCGTCGTCCCCGACCATCACCTACGGCACCGCAGTACCCACGCCGACTTACACGACAACGCCCACTGGGGCTTCGTTCACCACGAACCCAACTTGTGCGGTGTACGCCACCAACGACACTGGCTTCGTCACCGCGCTGAGCGGCACTCTCGCGACGGGCACCTATGCCACGCACTGTAAGGGCGCGGTGAACACCAACTACGCGATCAGTTTCGTCAACGGCACTCTGACTGTGGCACCCGCAACGGTCACGGTGATCGCCTCCACACCATCGGCGATCACGTACGGCGCTTTGGCGCCAGCGATCAGTTACACGCTGAACCCGACTGGCGTCACGTTCACGACCAACCCGACTTGTGCCGTGTACGCCACGACAGACACAACGTTCGTTACGAGTCTCGCGGCAACGCTGAACGCTGGTTCCTACATCACTCACTGTGCGGGTGCGGTGAACGTGAACTACACGATCCTCTACACGAACGGCACTTTGACCGTGAACAAGGCCGCGGCGATCGTAACCGCGTCGTCCCCGACCACCATCACTTACGGCACGGCTGTTCCTGGGGTGACGTTCGCTACGAACCCGACCACGGCCACCTTCACCACCAACCCCACGTGCGCGGTGTACGCGAGCACTGACACCGGGTTCCTAACAGCGTTGACTGGTGTGCAGAACGCCGGCACCTACGTCACACACTGCGCAAATGGATTGTCGGCGAACTACACCATCAGTTACGTCAGCGGCTCGTTGGTCATCACCAAGGCCACCGCGACCGTGACCGCGTCGTCGGCCACAATCACTTACGGCACCGTCGTCCCGGCCGTGACGCCCACCACAAACCCGGCTGGGGTCACCTGGACCGCAGCGCCCACGTGCGCAACATATGCCACCACTGACACCACGTTCGTAACTGCGCTGAGCGGCGTGCAAAACGCGGGCAGCTACATCACGCGCTGCACCGGTGGCACGTCACCGAACTACACGATCAGCAGCTACACCAACGGCACACTGACCATAAACCGGGCAGCGCTCACCGTCACCGCGTCTTCGGCGACGATCACCTACGGTGCTGCCTCGACCCCGGTTACGTACGGGACTAACCCGACCCCGGTCACGTTCACCACGAACCCGACGTGTGCCTTGTACACCACCGCTGACACCACGTTCGTCACACCGCTGACCGGCATCCGGCCAGTCGGCACCTATGTGACGCATTGTGCCGGCGCGGTGAACGCGAACTACACGATCAGCTACGTCAACGGCACGCTGACCGTGAGCGCGCTCGCTGTCACCGTGACGGCGTCTTCGTCGAGCATTGTTTATGGTGTGGCGTTGCCCACGATCACTGCGAGCACGGTGCCTACGGGTGTCACGTTCACGACGGCACCGACTTGTGGTGTGTAC
>CAIXFH010000081.1 GCA_903918645.1 uncultured Actinomycetes bacterium
GGGGCTCGTCGGCATCGGTGATTGTTGGCGTGCGGCGCATCTGGCATGGGGCCTGCCCACGCTAGTCAGCACAATCATCATGTTCATCGCGTTCGCGGTCTGGGCAGTGCTCGTGGTGCTCTATGTCGGCAAATGGTTTTGGGCGCGTAGTGATGCGCTCGCCGAGTTCTATCACCCGGTACAAGCTTGTTTCGTGGCCCTGGTACCGGCTGCAACCATGTTCGCCGGCGTCGCGATAGCACCGCAGGCGCACTCACTGGGTGTGGCACTCTTCGCGATCGGCGCAGTCATTCAGGTCTTGTACGGCGTCTACTTCACCGGCGGCGCGTGGCGCGGAAACCGCGATCTGGGGTCGGCGACGCCGGCGCTGTATCTGCCTACCGTCACCACCAACTTCATCAGCGCCTTCGTCGGGGGCTACTTCGGCTTCCAGCTCCTGGGCGCGGTCTTCCTCGGCGTCGGCCTGCTCTCATGGCTCTCACTCGAGTCGGTGGTATCGCACCGGCTGCTCTTCCACCACACGCTGCCCTTAGCGCTGCGGCCCACTTTGGGCATCATGCTTGCGCCCCCTGTGGTGGGGTTGGCTGGCTACCTGTTCATCACCGGCGGTGTCGACGGCCCGGTACCTGACCTGATCGGCTGGGGCTTGCTGGGATACGGCCTGTTCCAGTTGCTGTTGATCGTAAGGCTGATGCCGTTTGTGGCCGAGTTGCCATTCAACGCGTCCTACTGGGCTTTCAGTTTCGGACTCACTGCCCTCATCTTCGACTCAGTGATCTTCGTGGTGCGCGGAGCCACCGGCTGGATTACCTGGTTGTCGGGTGCGCTGTTCGTTGTCGGCAACGTCGTCCTGGCAGTGCTCGTGATCGGAACATTGATCCGGCTGGCCTCCGGGAAATTGCTGCCAGCCCGACTTTCGACGCCGAACACTGGGCCGTAAGGACTACTCGATCACGCTTGCGCGTCACGCCTACGGCGAACACCACCGTGCCCGGGATGGCACGGTGGTGTTCTGTCGTTAGGGTCAGCGTGGACGAAAGACACGACAGTTGGAGGAACACCGTGAGCGGTACGTGGACCGATCGGGGCCCGGGCACCGGAAGCACCGGCTATGCCGACTCGATCAAGGAGCGTTTGCTCCGCGAGCGGATCATCTTCCTCGAGGGGGAAGTCCGCGATGAGATGGCCAACGAGATCGTGCGGCAATTGCTGCTGCTCTCTGCCGAGGATCCCAATAAGGACATATTCCTGTACGTGAACTCCCCAGGCGGCAGCGTGTCCGCGGGTATGGCGATCTACGACACCATGCAGTACGTCCGGAACGACGTCGCCACGTTGGGGCTCGGCATGTGTGCCTCGATGGGGCAGTTCCTGCTCACTGCCGGTGCACCCGGAAAGCGCTACGCGCTCAAGCATGCGCGCATCATGATGCACCAGCCGCTGGGTGGCCTCGGCGGCGTTCAGTCGCTCGTGCAAAAGCAGGCCGAGCAGATGCTGCTCATCAAGAAGGAGATGGCCGAACTCATCGCTGCGCATACCGGTCAACCGGTCGAGCGCATCGTCGAGGACTCCGAATGGGAAAAGTGGTTCGCTGCAGATGAAGCCAAGGACTACGGGATTGTCGACCACGTCGTGACCTCCGCTCAGGATGTCGTCGACGGCGGCGGCACGGCGTGAGGACGGAAAATACTATGAGCAACCTCAGCATTCCCATGGGTTTACAGGCTGGCTACCGAGCCCCTGAAGCCCGCTACATCATGCCCCAGTTCGAAGAGCGCACTGCTCAGGGCTACAAGCGTTATGACCCGTACTCGAAGTTGTTCGAGGAACGGATCATCTTCCTCGGCGTGCAGATCGACGACACCAGCGCTGATGACGTCATGGCCCAGTTGCTCTGCCTCGAGTCGATGGATCCTGATCGCGACATCAGCATCTACATCAACTCTCCCGGCGGCAGCTACACGGCCATGACCGCGATCTACGACACCATGCAGTTCGTCAAGCCCGACATCACCACGGTGTGTCTGGGCCAGGCGGCATCTGCAGCAGCGGTGTTGCTGGCGGCAGGCACGCCGGGTAAGCGGCATCTGTTGCCGCACGCTCGCGTGTTGATCCACCAGCCGTACACCGAGGGCGGTGGCCAGGGCACCGACATCGAGATCCAGGCCAACGAGTTGCTGCGCATGCGTAACGAGATGGAGGGGATCTTGGCTCAGCACACTGGGCGAGATGTTGAGCTCATCCGTAAGGACATTGAGCGCGACAAGATCCTCAACGCCGCTGCTGCAGTCGAGTACGGAATCGTCGACTCAGTGATCCCGAGCCGCAAGGCCTCAGCCACCGCTTAGGCCGCGCGAACACTGGCTAAACGCCCGCTCGGCCTCATGGTCGAGTGGGCGTTCCGCTGTTGGCGTAACCCTGCGGCCACCCGTGTCGCTCACCGCGTGTCCAGTGCGTTACGGCGGTAACGTCAGACTCGTGCGAGTGCCGCCCCGGGCACTTCCACAGCCGTGTTAGGTCTCAGGGCCTCGCACTCGACAGGAGGACAGTTACGTGGCTCGAGTCGGTGACGGCGCGGATCTGCTGAAGTGCTCTTTTTGTGGCAAGAGCCAAAAGCAGGTAAAGAAACTCATCGCGGGTCCGGGTGTCTACATCTGCGACGAGTGCATCGACCTCTGCAACGAGATCATCGAAGAGGAGCTCTCCGAGTCCTCCGATCTCCAATTCGACGAGTTGCCCAAGCCTCGTGAGATCTATGAGTTCCTCGACAAGTACGTCATCGGCCAGGACGCCGCGAAGAAGTCCCTTTCGGTGGCGGTCTATAACCACTACAAGCGCGTGCAGTCCGGTACCGGTGGCGAACGTCGCACCGACGATACGGTCGAGCTCGCGAAGTCCAACATCTTGCTGCTCGGCCCCACCGGCTCCGGCAAAACCCTGCTCGCACAGACTCTCGCGCGCATGCTCAACGTGCCTTTCGCGATCGCCGATGCCACAGCACTGACCGAGGCCGGCTACGTTGGCGAGGACGTCGAGAACATCCTGCTCAAGTTGATCCAGGCTGCTGACTACGACGTCAAGAAGGCCGAAACGGGCATCATCTACATCGATGAGATTGACAAGGTTGCGCGCAAGAGCGAGAACCCATCGATCACTCGCGATGTCTCCGGCGAAGGTGTGCAGCAGGCGCTACTGAAGATCCTTGAGGGCACCACCGCTTCGGTGCCGCCGCAAGGTGGACGTAAGCACCCGCATCAGGAGTTCATCCAGATCGACACGACCAACGTGTTGTTCATCGTGGGCGGCGCTTTCGCCGGTCTCGACAAGATCATCGAGCAGCGCATCGGACGCAAGGCGCTGGGCTTCACTGCAGCGATGGATACCGTCAATACCAACCCGGGCAACGTTTTTGGTCGTGTCATGCCCGAGGACATGCTCAAGTTCGGCATGATCCCCGAGTTCATCGGTCGCCTGCCCGTCTTTACCTCGGTCGTCGCACTTGATCGCGAAGCCTTGGTCAAGGTGCTCACCGAGCCGCGCAATGCGCTAGTGCGTCAGTACGAGCGACTTTTCGAGTTGGACAACGTCGAACTCGAATTCACCACCGATGCCCTCGAAGCCGTTGCCGAGCAGGCGATCCTGCGAGGCACTGGTGCGCGAGGCCTTCGCGCCATCATGGAAGAAGTGCTGCTCTCGGTGATGTACGACGTACCGAGTCGTAGCGACGTTGCTCGAGTGGTCATCACCGGCGAGGTCGTACTCGACAACGTCCTGCCCACGCTGGTGCCACGTGACGCTGCGCCAGCCCGTCGTGAGCGTCGCGAGAAGAGCGCTTAAGACCGCAATCAGCGGTTCCCGGCTCGTTGCGCATTAGGTCTGCCCGCATAGGGCGGCCGCATTCCTAGCGTCGTGGCAGATCAGCGCTGCACAGGTGCTAACCCTTGAGTTCGACTGCTGCTCGGATCTGCGCGGCCGTCAGCGCGCCCGAGGCGGCATCGGTCGGACGTAGCACCGTCACTGATCCGAACGTGCCGCGATCAGCCCAGAAGCACAGAGTCGCGGGTGCCCGATCGATCACCGTTTGGCCGCACCCCATCTGCCCAGTGAGCCCGGTGGTCGACACCACTGACACGCCGGTTACCGATGTCTTGTTGGCGCTCTGAAAGCCGGTAAACGCGGTCGCGACGCTGTCAACGCCCAGGGGAGTCGTTGCGTGCCAGGCGATTACGGTGGCTGCGGCAGTCGTGCCCTTGCCATACACCGCACTCACTGGGGAAGTGAGCCCAGGAACGGTCGACTTGGTGGTGGCTGCTCGTAGGGTGGTGTCGAGTTTGCCGGTGAGCTTTGCTAGTTCGCCGATGGTGGCGGGGGTTTGCAAAGTCGCGCCCACCGCGTTGGCGGGCGCGGGCGCTGAGATGGGAACGACTGGCCCAGTGTCTTCGGGCGTGACGAGTAGCCCTGGCCACACGAACGCGGCGATCGCGCCCGTGATCGCGACGGCGCCGACCGCCCCGATGAGGGCAAGTGAACGGCGCGATGTGCGGCTCTTCTTCTTTGTATCCATGGCGGCGTGCGAACGACGTGGTTGGACCGGCTCGCCTGCAGCGTCGCCCGCGCGTGCATCCACAGCCGGGTTGTCGGCAGGCATGGTGACGATCGGTGCAGCAACGAGCGGGGCAGTGACCTGCGGTGCAGCGACCTGCGGTGCAGCAACGAGCGGGGCAGCGACCTGCGGTGCAGCGATCTGCGGTGCAGCAACGAGCGGGGCAGCAACGAGCGGGGCAGCAACAAGCGGCGCGGTGACCGTCGGCGCAAATGTCATCGCGTTTACTTCGTGATCGACAAGTGGTGCTCCCCAGTAGTCGGCACTGGGCGGGTACTCCGAATCGGGGTACCCGGGTATGACCGGGTGCCGGTAACTCGGGGTCCGCTCTTGGGTCATCTCAACGGCATCGGGTGAGTGGTCGCGCGGTGCTTGGTCGAAGACCGAGGTCTCGGCTTCGCTGGGCACCTCAATTCGAGGTTCGGGCGCGAGGAAGTCCACGGTTGACGCGATAGCGCTGGGGGTTTCGGCCACGGTCTCGAAGTGCTTGACGGTCTCGAAGTGCTCGACGGTCTCGACGTGCTCGACGGTTCCGAAGTGCTCCGCGGTCTCAAACAGCTCCGCGGTCCCGAAGTGCTCCGCGGTCGCAAACAGCTCCGCGGTCCCGAAATAGTCGGTGGCCTCGAATTGCCCTGCAGACTCGGGGCCGCTGACACCCGCCCAGTCTGGCACTGGCACCGGCACTGGCACCGGGACTGGCTCTGGCATGGTCGCTCGCGAAGGCACTGCCACACCCGCTGCCACACCCACTGCCACACCCACTGCAGCCGCGACCGGCACGGGTACCGATGCGGCTGCTGCCGCCTCGTCCACCGGAAGGAATGCTGCGGAGGGAAGGGCCCAGGTGGGCATGGGCACACCGGGTAGAACCGTGGTTGCGCGACTTGGCCCGTCCACTATTGGCGCTTCTACTGGCCTTTTAGGAGCCACGGTCTACCTCACCTCACCTGTGACGGCCCGAATTGGATCGACCTAGGTGACTTCGGCCCCGCGCAACAGGTACTTAAACTGGTTCCGGCGTGAGGGTGACATCGACTGTGAGGTAAGCACCCGTCTCGGCGAAGCGCAGATCGGCGATTCGGCCCGCAGCGATCAGGTCATCAGCGGCTAGCCGAATCCGGGCGATGGCATCAGCAGGCCCGCTGATCAGGGCGTCGGAGATGTCAGCCTTCATCGAGACTTTGGCCTCGCTCTTGGCCTTTCGGATACTCGATAGCACTGTCGCGACATCGGAGACCATGGCTGGGTCCGCGGCTGGAACGCCTCCGTCGCCAACGCCGCCGAAGTCAGCCGAAGTCGGCCAGGGCGCACGGTGCACAGTGCCCTCGAGCCACCATGACCACACTTCCTCGGTGACGAACGGCAACACTGGGGCAAATAGGCGCAATTGAACCGACAAAGCCAAGGCGAGAGCTGCCTTGGCGGAGGCCGCCGCTTCGGGCCCGCGAGTTCCGTGGGCTCGGTCCTTGACCAGCTCGACATGGTCATCGCAGAACGACCAGAAGAAGGCCTCGGTGAGTTCGAGTGCCCGCGCGTAGTTGTAGTCGTCGTAGGCGGCCGTTGCAGATTCGACTACCTGCGCAAGTGCGGCGAGCATCGCGCGGTCGAGGGGGTCGGTGATGACCGACAGATCGCTGGGCAGCGCAGCGCCAACGCCGAGCACGAACTTGCTCGCGTTGAGCAGCTTGATGGCGAGTCGACGGCCGATCTTCATCTGGCCAACGTCGAATGCGGTGTCGGTGCCCGGGCGGCCTGAGGCCGCCCAGTAGCGCACGGCGTCGGCGCCGTTCTCATCGAGCAGCCCAAGCGGGGTCACGACATTGCCCTTGGATTTACTCATCTTCTTGCGATCCGGATCCAGAATCCAGCCACTGATCGCAGCATGCTTCCAAGGCAGAACGTCGTCTTCGAGATGGGCGCGTACGACTGAGGAGAACAGCCAGGTGCGGATGATCTCGTGCGCTTGCGGCCGCAGGTCGAAGGGCCACAGCCGTTGCCACAGGTCGTCATCGAGGGTCCAGCCGCCAGCGGTCTGCGGGCTCAGTGATGAGGTGGCCCAGGTATCCATGACGTCAGGGTCACCGGCGAATCCGCCCGCTGCCCCGCGCTGCGCGGCGGTGAATCCTGGTGGGATATCGCTGCTCGGATCGATGGGCAGCGTGTCGTCAGCGGGGACGATGGGCTGGTCGTAGATCGGCATCGCGTTCTCGTCGAGGCGGTACCACACGGGCACTGGAACACCGAAGAAGCGTTGACGCGAGATCAGCCAGTCGCCGTTGAGCCCTTCGACCCACGATGTGTATCGGGCCTGCATGTACGGGGGGTGCCATTGGATTTCGGCGCCGCGCTCAACGAGGCGCTTGCGCAAGTCAGCGTCACGTCCACCGTTGCGGATGTACCACTGGCGGGTAGTGACGATCTCAAGGGGCTTGTCGCCCTTCTCGAAGAACTTCACCGCCTGCATGGTAGGGCGCGGTTCGCCTTCGACGAAGCCGGCCGCGGTGAGGGCCTCAACCATGCGCTCCTTGGAGGTGTGCGAGGTTGCGCCAGCGATTGCCGCGTAGGTGTCGCGTCCGATCTGTGTGGTGAGCCAGTCGGGAGTATCGGGAAGGATGCGTCCGTCCCAACCAATGATTGGACGAGTCGGCAGAGCCAGTTCGCGCCACCACGTGACGTCGGTGGTATCGCCGAACGTGCAGATCATTGCGATACCTGACCCCTTCTCGGGATCAGCGAGTCGATGTGCGAGTACTGGCACCTCGACGTCAAAGAGCGGGGTGCGTACGGTCGTGCCGAACAGTGGCTGATAGCGCTCGTCGTCGGGATGTGCGACCAAGGCGACGCAGGCAGCCAGCAGTTCAGGACGAGTCGTCTCGATGAACACTCGCGAATCGTTGGGCGCGGGAAAACCTATGCGGTAGTAGTTGCCCGAGCGTTCGCGGTCTTCGAGCTCGGCCTGCGCGACTGCCGTTCGGAAGGTCACGTCCCAGAGAGTTGGCGCCTCGGACTGGTAGGCCTCGCCGCGGGCCAGGTTCCGCAGGAACGCGCGCTGCGACACGGTTTGTGCGCGCGCATCGATGGTCTGGTAGGTGTTGCTCCAGTCGACTGACAGGCCAAGTCGTCGCCACAGTTGCTCGAAGACCTTCTCGTCCTCGATGGTGAGTTGCTCGCAGAGTTCGACGAAGTTGCGACGCGAGATCGGCAGTTGGTCCTTGCCGGCCTCGGCGGGAGGCGTGAACTCTGGGTCGTAGGGCAGTGATGGGTCGCAGCGCACTCCGAAGTAGTTCTGCACGCGTCGCTCAGTGGGCAGACCGTTGTCGTCCCAGCCCATCGGATAGAAGACCTCAAGCCCACGCATGCGCTGATAGCGGGCGATGCAGTCGGTGTGCGTGTACGAGAACACGTGCCCGACATGGAGTGAGCCGCTCACTGTGGGCGGTGGAGTGTCGATCGAGTAGATCTGTTCGCGAGTCTTAGTACGGTCGAAACGGTACGTGCCAGCGTTCTCCCATGTCTGGGCCCACCGGTCCTCGATACCGTCGAGGGAAGGCTTTTCTGGGGCGCGCGAGTCGGGCGCAAGTGAGCTCATGGGCGCAATCCTAGGGAAGCGCTGCGCCGACCTCGACCGCGTGCCTGGGCGGGCGCCCCCTGGCCAGCCGTAGGATCGGGCCTCGTGGACCCTCAGGATGAGTTCGATCACCGCCGACGTGAGCCTTTCCCCATCGACGATGAGGACGACTCGGGGCTCGGCCCCGCGTTCGACAAGGAGCCCGACGAGGACGCGCCCGATGTTGCACCGCCGCTGAGCGATGACCAGTCCGATTTCCTCCTGCAGCGATTCCTCGAGATCGAGCAGGCACTTGTTGGCCGGTGGCCTGAGTCCAAACTCGAGCCGAGTCTTGACCGAGTCTCGGCCGTCTGCGATCTACTCGGGAATCCGCAGAATTCCTGTGCGGTCATTCATATTGCGGGCACCAACGGCAAGACCTCTACCTCGCGCATGATCGAATCGCTGCTGCGGATGTTCGGTCTGCGCACCGGGCTCTACACAAGCCCGCACCTGCACTCGGTTCGTGAGCGAATCCGGCTTGACGGTGAGCCCATCGACATCGAGCGCTTCGTCCGCATCTACGAAGACGTTGCCCCTTACCTCGAGATCGTCGACCAGCGCAACGCTGAATTGGGCGCTCCCCGCCTGTCCTATTTCGAGGCGATCACCTGCATGGGCTTCGCTGCCTTCGCCGATGCACCGGTCGACGTCGCCGTCCTCGAGGTCGGGATGGGGGGACGTTGGGATGCCACTAACGTCGCCACCGCGCAGGTGGCAGTCGTGATGCCCATCGGGCTTGACCATGTCGAGTACCTCGGGGCTGACGTCGCGACCATCTCCGTCGAGAAGGCCGGTGTCATTAAGCCTGAGTCCACCGCAGTGCTTGCCCGTCAGAGTCTGGACGCGGCTGAGGTCCTGCTTGCTCGTTGCGTCGAGGTCGGCGCGGTCGTTGCACGCGAAGGCCTGGAGTTCGAGGTCGTCTCGCGGGCACCAGCGGTAGGCGGCCAGGTCATCTCGATCCAAGGGCTGGCCGCGCGTTACGACGACATCTTCCTGCCACTCTTTGGTGCACATCAGGCCGCGAATGCGGCAGCTGCCGTGGCCGCGGTCGAGGCGTTCCTTGGCGGCGGCACCAATCCGTTGTCGATCGATCTCATTCGTGCTGCCTTCGGCGCAGTGGTCTCGCCAGGTCGTCTTGAAGCAGTCCGACGCAATCCCACTGTGCTCGTCGACGCAGCGCATAATCCACATGGGGCACAGGCACTTGCGGCAGCAATCCAGGACGGCTTCGACTTCACTCACCTGGTCGGCGTTATCGCGGTCCTTGGTGACAAGGATGCGCGCGGACTGCTCGAGGCACTTGATCCGGTGCTGGCCGAGGTGGTGATCTCGAGTTCGTCCTCCCCCCGCGCGCGCGCCGCTGAGACCCTGGCAATCCTTGCTAGGGACGTCTTTGGATCTGCCCGAGTGCACGTGGTCGACAGGATGTCCGATGCCGTTGAGCGGGCGATCGAACTCGCGGAACTCGCATCGCTCGAACATGGTGGCGGTGCAGGAGTGCTGATCACCGGATCGGTCGTGACCGCGGCCGAGGGCCGCTCGTTGCTCGGTCGCGGCGAGGCGTGAGATGTCTGCGTCAGCGCAATCTGCATCAGCGCACTATGGGCAGCCGCACTATGGGCAGCCGCACTGTGGGCAGCCGCACTATGGGCAGCCGCAATGAAGGTGCTTCCTCCGGCGATTCTTCTCCTTGAGGCAGTTGTGGTCGCCCTCTCGATCCCGGTGGCGCTGACCGCCGCTGGCCGAGGAGCGCTGGCAGCCTGGGTTCTAGCTGTGCTCGCTCTGCTCTTGGTGCTCGCGTCTGGCGTCGTGCGACGTCCTCGCGGGTTAGCGATCGGCTGGGTGCTCCAGTTGCTGGTTCTCGCGGCCGGGTTCATCGTTCCGGCGATGTTCGCGTTGGGTGTTGTGTTCATGATCGTGTGGTGGACCGCAGTGCACTTTGGTGCCCGCGCTGATCGCGCGGCCGAGGCGTACCGCCGGACGGCTCCGACTGCGGGCTCGGACCTGATCGAACCGGGCGAGTCCGAGGGCACCTCCGCACCTGGCTAGGATTGCCTCGCCAGTAAGTCGTCGGTAGCAGTTGCCGATCTCATCTTCAGGAGTCCCATCGTGTCCGAGCGCACCCTTGTCCTCATCAAGCCCGACGGTGTGGCCCGCGGCCTAGTCGGCGAGGTTCTCGCCCGGATCGAGCGCAAAGGCTTCACTTTGGTCGCACTCGAACTCCGCACCCTGGACCGCGCCCTCGCGGAGGCCCATTACGGCGAGCACAGCGATAAGCCCTTCTTCGGCGAACTCGTGGACTTCATCACATCCGGCCCGCTCCTCGCTGCCGTCATCGAGGGCCGTGAGGCCATCTCGTCATGGCGCTCGATGATGGGCGCCACTGACCCAGCCAAGTCCGCACCAGGGACGATTCGTGGCGATTTGGCCACGGTTATGAGCGAGAACGTGTCGCACGGCTCCGACTCGCCTGAGTCCGCCGCGCGCGAGATCGCGCTGTTCTTTCCCGGGTTGTAAGCCGCTGATCTGATCGGCGAACGGCCCGTCGGCCGGGCTTCGCCGACTCGTAGTGGACGCCAACCCCTGTTAGCGCCTTACCATGGTGTCCTAGCGTTCAAGAAGCAGTGGTCAATTCTCCGTTCTCGTTTCCGGCGGTCCTGACACATTGCTTGCCGATCGACCACCGGAAGGCTCCCCGCGCATGGCCAACAGAATGTCCTTCATCGGCCGAGACATGGCCGTTGACCTCGGCACTGCTAACACCTTGGTCTATGTGCGTGGTCGCGGTATTGCCCTGAACGAGCCCAGCGTCGTAGCGATCAAC
>CAIXFH010000082.1 GCA_903918645.1 uncultured Actinomycetes bacterium
GGGCTTCTTCCGCGATGCGGGCTTCTTCCGCGATGCGGGCTTCTTCTGCGATGCGGGCTTCTTCTGCGATGCGGGCTTCTTCCGCGATGCGGGCTTCTTCTGCGATGCGGGCTTCGTCTGCGATGCGGGCTTCGTCTGTTGCGCGGGCTTGTTCCGCGATGCGGGTTTGTTCTGCTTCGCGGACGAGTTGATCGCTCCGACGCTGATCCTCAGCACGCGAGGCCTCGTCGCGATCCCGCTCCTTGGCGGCCCGCTCCCACTCCAGTGAGACCACCTCGGCGAGGTGTTCGCTGGGCTCGTGTTCATCGGGCTCGTTTTCATCCAGCGCTGCGAGCGAAGTCGGGTTCTCGTCCAGACCTTCCAGGGCGAGTGCGGCGACCGCGCTCACGAGGGCAGTGGCCATCGACTCGTCTGGTGCGTCATCCGCGAGCAGGTACGGCTCCGTGAACGAAGCCGCCGACATCGAGTCGACCTCCACGAGTCCGGCGTGAAGGAGTCCGAGTACGACTAGCCCTGCCTCCAGCACCGTGTATCCGCAGTCGTCAGCCAGGTCGGCAATCGTGCGGTGACCGTCAACCTTGCAGAGCAGGGCCCAGTCGTACGGGTCCAACATGACATCGGCGGACGCGGTGTTCGCGCTCGACAGCACCGGGACAGCGGCTACGCCGCCGATTACTGGTTCGATCTCGGCCCACTGAGCGTCGCGTCCGCGAGCCCAGTCCAGTAGTTCGGATACCTCGTGCGATGGAGTGAGGTCTTGACGGATCCGTTCACCATTGCCGAATCGCTTCGTCGACACCTGCCAGTGGACGAGGTCGGCAGTTCGATCGCGTACCTGTTCGCTGACGAAATTCTCAACAACTGCCCGGTCAATGAAGCCCAAGTGCACGAGAACGTCGCCAAGGCGCCATTCGGGCAATGTGGTGCGCTGAACGTCCAAAGCCTCGGCCAAGGCCTCTGGCGCCAAGGCGCCGGCAGATAGCAGCCGCGCTCCCAGCAGTGGGCTTCTACCGGGCATGGAAACCGCGTAGACGAGCCCGTCGCGAAACCACACCGAGGCTCGCTCGCCCGCAGGATCAGTGATGCTGAGGCAGCCAGTGGCGTCCTGTGATGCCAATTCCAGCAGCAGGCCCTCTACACGGGTCAGCACAGCCGCACTTGGCACGTCGCACCTCCTCACAGGCTCGCCGAATTGAAACTTCTCTCCTTCACCCATCGGACGTAATGAGGCCGGTGTTGAGTCCGATCACCCACGAGTTCGTGCAGACATGCCACGATGGGCAGCGTGGCTACCTCAACACTCATCACTGTCGCTCCGACCGGGGCAGAGACGGCGAAGTCTGATGTGCCCGCATTACCCGTCTCCCTCGACGAGTTGGTGAGCACGGCGAAAGCCTGCGAAGCGGCCGGTGCCGGTCTGATTCACATCCACATCCGTGATGATCAGGGGCAACCCACCCTCGACGTTGGTCGGTTGACCGACACCGTCGAAGCGGTCCGTGAGGGCACAGACCTGATAGTTCAACTTTCTACGGGCGGAGCGGTCACCGATCCATACGATGCTCGAATCGCAGTACTCGACGCGATGCCCGACTCCTGCTCGCTCACCTGTGGCACGGTGAATTTCGGCTCTGATGTCTTCATGAACCCCTGGGGTTTCATGGTTGAGCTCTACCGACTCACGCAAGAACGTCAGATCGTTCCCGAGTTCGAACTGTTCGACCTTGGCCACGTCACTGCCCTCACTAGGCTGCTCGACATGGAAGGCCTGCCCTATGGCGGCAAGATTCACTGCGATCTCGTGCTCGGCGTACCTGGTGGCGCAGCCGGCAATGCGCAGTCGGTAGTCGCGATGGTGCAGGCTCTGCCTGCGGAGGCTTCCTGGTCTGCCACTGGGGTCGGCCGCACCACTTTGCCGGTCGCGCTGGCCGCACTTTCTGCCGGCGGGCACCTTCGGGTAGGAATGGAAGACACTTTGACCTACTCACCAGGGCGTCCAGTACGAGACAATGCCGAACTAGTGGAACGTGCCGCCGCCCTGGCGACACTTGCCCTACGCCCGCCGATGACCACTGATGAAGCCCGAGCACTACTCAATGTGAAAGACCGCAGGAAGGGAGTCAACTCGTGACCCGACCCATGGCTGGAGGCAGGCGCCGTGTTGACCGTGTTCTCGCCCCAGATTTTCTCCAAGGTCTGTCAGAGATCTCGCTGACCGATCTCCGCGAGCGTCGCAAGGATGCCGAGCAGGAAGAGGCCGATCTGTCCTACCTGCGTCGGATGCTGCATGGCCGGATGGATATCGTCGCGGCCGAATTGCGCCACCGATCTTCCTCCGCTGAGGCAGCCACTCTCGTCGAAGAGCTCTCAATCATCTTGGGCGACGAACAACGCAGCACTCGCGGCTCGGGTCGTCACATCACCGTTCAGCCGTCGCGCATGGGTGAGACTCGTCGTGATGTTGAGCAGGCGGTCAGTGACTCCATCACGTCCGATGTACAAGCGCGCAGTGAGGGTGAACTCATCTTGGTACTCGAGATGTTGCGCGGACACGAGAAGGTCGTCTCTGACACGCGTCGGGAAGTGCAGCAGGCGATGGACGCGTTGTCGGCCGAACTCACCTCCCGTTATCGCGACGGCTCGGCGTCGGTAGATGCCCTGATTCCGCGCGAGACTTCAGACTGACGAGGGATGACAGCAACCGAAACTCCTTCTGCACCAGTCATTCTCGCTGAGGTAGTTCGCAGCGGGTTTGTCGAAGGACGTCACCTCGGCTCGTTCGTCATTGTGCAACCTGACGGCGCAGTCGATCGCGCGCGAGGTGATGTGGTGTCACCGATATTTCCGCGCTCGTCCAACAAGCTCATGCAAGCAACCGGCATGGTTGAGTGCGGCTTCGACGGGCCCTCCCAACACCTAGCACTCGCAGCCTCATCCCACTCGGGTGAGCCCATGCACATCGCGGTTGTTCGTGAGATTCTCGCTAGCGCAGGGCTACCGGAGGATTCCCTCCGCACACCTCCGGGTTGGCCACTCAACGACGATGCGATGCGTGCTGTTTCTCGCGCTGGGGGTGACCGTGCTCGCATTCTGATGAACTGCTCGGGCAAGCATTCGGCGATGCTCGCCACCTGCGTCGTGAATGATTGGCCGACCGACGACTACCGCGACCCAGCGCATCCGTTGCAGCAACGCATTCGCGACACGATCGCTCGGCTCAGTGGTCAGCCCGTCCTGATTGAGGGCGTGGATGGTTGTGGCGCACCAGTAGCGGCGTTGTCTCTCACTGCCTTGGCTCGCGCGTTTTCCGTTGCAGTGCAGGCAGAAAGCGGCTCTCCTGAACGTCGGGTCGCTGACTCGATGCGCGCTCATCCTGAGTTGGTCGGCGGTTCGGATCGAGACGTCACTGCCTTCATGTCCGGTGTTTCGGGGCTGTTAGCAAAGGATGGTGCCGAGGCAGTCATGGCAGCGGCACTACCTGATGGGCGGGCCTTCGCCCTGAAGATCCTCGATGGTGGCGATCGAGCCCGTCCGGTCGTTACGGCAGCACTATTGCGCCACCTAGGCGTCGGGGTGGACGCGTCCGCCGCCCGCGTTCTCGAGCAGTACGAAGTCGAGCCGCTCTTCGGCGGCGGTGTTCGGGTCGGCGAGATCCGACCCGCCGCTTTGTTCTGACCAACTTGCCAGCAGGGCCAGTCCGAGTCAGTTGCGCAATTCATCGATATCAGTCAATATTGACCTATGTCGAAACGATCCGCGCCATTGCAGCCAGCACCGGGCGCCACCGTGCTTGACCTCGCTGACTGCAACCAATCGCTGCGCCGCGAGGCCCTCGACGCAGGTCAAGCGGCGGTCTTAGCCGAGGCATTCAAGGCCTTGGCCGATCCAGTGCGTCTTCAGCTGCTTAACCTCATTGCCACGGCAGTCGCTCGCGAAGTCTGTGCCTGCGATCTCGTCGAGCCAGTTGGAAAGAGTCAGCCCACGGTTAGCCATCACCTAAAAGTGCTGCGTGAAGCTGGCCTAATCAAGGCTGACAAGCGCGGTACATGGATTTGGTATTCCGTTGTGCCTCAACAACTTGACGAACTTCAGCGTGTGCTGGCCCGTCGCTAATGAGCAGCAAGTGGGAGATTTGAGTCATGAGTACACAACCTTCAGTCTTGTTCGTCTGCGTTCACAACGCAGGACGTTCACAAATGGCTGCTGCCTACCTGCGCCATCTCGCGGGTGACCGGATCGAGGTTCGGTCGGCCGGGTCGATGCCCGCTGATCACGTGAATCCGGCCGTGGTTGAGGCGATGCTTGAGGTGGGCATCGACATCTCGTCACAGATCCCTAAGGTTCTGACCACCGAGGCCGTCGAGGAATCTGACGTTGTTATCACCATGGGCTGTGGCGATGCGTGCCCCATCTTCCCGGGCAAGCGCTATCTCGACTGGGTGTTGTCAGACCCTGCGGGGCAGGGCGTTGAAGCCGTTCGTCCCATTCGCGACGAGATCTACCGACGGATTGAGAACCTGATAGCCGAGATCATGGCCTCAACGTCATGAGGGACATGCTGCATGTTGCGCAGAATCCGCTGGGGCGAAGGCTTTTCGCGGAGGCCTTGGGCACGGGGCTGCTCGTCGCTGGTGGAGTCGGAAGCGGAATCGCAGCAGTGCGGCTCTCGCCCGGCAACGTTGGCCTGCAGCTCCTTGAGAACATGGTGGCCACTGGTGCGATCCTGTGGGTCCTGATCACCGTGCTGATGCCGATATCCGGAGCTCAGCTCAACCCCATCGTCACTGCGGTGGATGGCTGGTTTGGCGGCATCGCTAGACGGGATGTACTGCCGTACTTCCTCGCCCAGTTTGCTGGCGCGTTCATAGGTGTTGTTATTGCGAACCTGATGTTTGGCGGCGCCGCAGTGTCGATCGCTCAGCAGGAACGATCTGGCGCTGGGCTGTTACTTGGCGAAGTGGTGGCTACGTTCGGATTGCTTCTTGTGATTGTTGGCTTGGTGCGAAGCGGTCGAGTTGTCCTGATTCCTGCTGCCGTTGGATGTTGGATCGTTGCTGCCAGTTGGTTTACGTCCTCGTACTCATTTGCCAATCCCGCTGTCGTCTTCGGGCGGATGTTCAGTGACTCGTTTGCCGGAATTGCGCCGAGCAGCGTCCCTGGGTTCGTGGTCGCGGAGTGCATCGGGGGATTTTTGGCTGTACTGACCGCGGGCGTGCTGTGGCCGAGGTCGGGCATCGATCCGCTGTCGGCCCAGCGCGATCAGGATGACTCAGCGTCAGGTGCGCCTTATGACAGCGGCCGCGCGCCAGAAGTTCATCTCTGACTGGCACGCTCTACGTGTGACTTCCGCATCCGCGCCTCAACTGGAACGCAAACTCGGAGTCGGTGGCGCGATCGCCATCGGTCTGGCGTCCATGCTCGGCACCGGAGTCTTCGCGGCGTGGACCCCCGCGCTGGGCTGGGCTGGTTCCTGGCTGCTCGCTTCCTTAGCCCTTGCGGCTGTGATCGCCGGGCTGAACGCGTGGTCGACGGCGGCACTGGCGCGCGTTCACCCGCAAGCAGGTGGGGCGTACGCCTACGGCCGCGCCCGGCTCGGCCGTAGTGCTGGAGTCATTGCGGGTACGGCTTTCGTGGTCGGCAAAGTGGCGTCGGCGGGTGCGGCCGCACTCACGATTGGGGCGTATCTAGCACCGGATCATGCGCGCGCAATCGCTGTGGTCGCAATCATTGTGGTGGTGGGGCTTGATCTTCGTGGCGTGACACGGACCGCGTCGGCAGCTGCTGTGTCGGCGACTCTCGTCGTCGCTGTCCTGCTCGTATTGGCGGTGCTGTCAGTCACGTCCGGGGCCCAGGCACCGGCCATTGCTGCACTTTCGCAGCCGGAAGGCCTTGCGGGAGTTGTCGCGGCAGCGGGCCTGATGTTCGTCGCCTTCGCTGGCTACGCGAGGATCGCGACCCTGGGCGAGGAAGTGCGAGACCCGGCACGCGTTATTCCCCGTGCGATGGCGGTGTCGCTTGGCATCGTCTGTGGTCTTTACCTTGTGGTCGCGCTTGTAGTGCTTCACATTCTTGGGCCGGTGGCGGTTCGGTCCAGCGCTCCGCTGGCGCAGGTCGCGTCGATCGTTGCCGGCGATGGGATGGCCAGCGTGGTTCGCGGCGCTGCTGTTGTCGCCGCAGGAGGGGCACTGCTGTCACTTCTTGCCGGAATCGGTCGCACTTTGTTCGCGATGGCACGCGGTGGTGATGCGCCGTCAGGGTTGACGGCCATCTCCGCTCATGGGATTGCGTATCGGGCACAGATCGTGGCGGCCGGGGGTGCCACGGTGGTGGCTCTCCTGGGCGGAATCGGCGATGCGCTCGCCCTATCTGGCGTGACGATCCTGGCTTACTACGGAGTTGCCCACCTTGCTGCGCTCCGGCTAGAGCGGGGCGAGGGCCGCCCACCAGCTGTGGTGCCAGTGCTTGGACTCGCGGGATGCGTCATCATTGCGGTGACGCTGGTTGTCATGGCCGTCACATCGCGCTAATCGCAGGAGATCTGGGTGATCGTGTCGTCAGATCGGAGCGAACTACGAAGTGATGTATGACCGCTTCGACAGGCCCATCCAGTAGCCGTCAATAGCGGAATCGATTGAGGCAGTCGGATCTTCAGATGCGCCCAAAGCGACGAACAGTGGCGCCAGATGTTCGGCGGTGGGATGTGCGTAAGGCATCCCGGGTGCGCTGCGAAAGTTGATGAGGGAATCGATATCGCCGGCCTTCAGCGCCTCTGCGGCCCACAGATCGAAGTCGACCGACCAGCCGGGCGGGGTGGCCTCAATCCGCCACTCGCGCAGGTGCTGGAGACCGTGGGTGAGGAACCCCGAGCCGAGAATGAGGACGCCGTGATCGCGCAGGGGGCGAAGTCTGCGACCGAGTTCGAGTAGGCGGCTGGGTTCGAGGGTCGGCAGCGACAACTGCAGCACTGGAATGTCGGCGTCTGGATACATGATCGTGAGTGGCACCCAAGCGCCGTGGTCGAGCCCACGTGACGAATGCTGGTGCACCGACTCGGTGTCGGGCAGCACTGAAGCAACGAGGCGTGCCAACTCTGCGGCGTCCGGCGTCGGGTACGTCATCTGGTAGAACTTGTCTGGGAAGCCGCCAAAGTCGTAGACCAGTGGGGTGGCCGGGCCGGTCGCGGACAGTGATAGCGGAGCCGCTTCCCAGTGCGCCGACACGACCAGGATCGCGCGTGGGCGAGGTAACCCGGCGGCCAGCGCGACAAGTTCGCCAGACCAGCCCGGGTCGTCGAGGAGCGGCGGTGCCCCGTGCCCGATGTAGAGGGCGGGTGCTCGGTCGATATTTACCTCGGACATGGGCTGCCTTTCTAAGCTCCGCAATCATCCCAGACAAGAAGTTGAACAGTCAACTAATACCCGACGGGCCTCCGTCCGGGTGAGTTGCTGATCGTTGGCCCGCAGATGAGTCCGTATGCTCGGTGCTGTGATCTCTGTTTCCGGGGTTTTCTACCTCGCCGTCTATTGGGCCTGTCTGGCGATGGGCGTCGCTGCGTTCGTTGACGCGATTCGCCGTCGGCCCGATGCGTTCGTGGCAGCCGATCGCCAAACCAAGGTCATCTGGCTGGGCATCCTGGGTGGCAGCATCGCCGCGCAGATTATGTTCCCAGCGATTGGTGGAGGCGCTCTCTCCATCCTTGGGCTCGCGGGGATCGTTGCTTCGATTGTGTATCTGGTTGACGTGCGACGTCGGCTCATCGATGTGTCGAGCGGCCCGCGCTGGTGACCTCCACGCGCGTCGCCCGTCCGGTGGGCGTCGTAACGCGCGGCACTACCCATCCCAACCGGCTGCGTCGGGTTGATCGCTGGATAGTGCACGCCACCGCCGCAGATCTTCGAAGGTCCGCAGACCCGCTGGTCGTCGATCTGGGTTACGGGGCAGCGGCTTGGACCACACGCGATCTACGAACCCAACTACGTAGCATCCGCGATGATGTTCGCGTGGTCGGTATCGAAATTGACCCGGAGCGGGTTGCCTCGGCGCAGCCTTGGGCCGACGACACACTCTCCTTTGTCCGTGGGGGATTCGAGATTCCCATAAGCGCTGAGCCCATTGTGATTCGGGCCTTCAACGTGCTCCGACAATATGACGAAAGTGCAGTCGTCGACGCTTGGTCTCGGATGACTTCTCGGCTCTGCCGGGAGGGTTGGCTGATTGAAGGCACGTGTGACGAGCTCGGTCGGCACGCATGGTGGGTCAGCCTGCGAGCGGGGCAATCCACGCCAGTCTCACTGACCTTGTCGACGCGCCTGGCTGACCTCCAGCGGCCTTCCGATCTTGCCGAACGACTTCCCAAAGCACTCATCCACCGTAATGTCGACGGCGAGGCGATCCACGAGTTGCTCGTCAGGCTCGACAAGCACTGGGCTAGTGCGGCACCGCATGCAGCATTTGGCGTGCGCCAGCGCTGGATCGCGGCGATGCGCTCACTCCGAGAGTCTGGTGTTCCAGTGCTTGATGGCCCCGCTAGGTGGAAGCTCGGCGAGCTCACGGTGCCGTGGAACTTCTCGTGACCAACCGGCGCCAACGGCGCTAGCGAAAGGCGCACGGGTCAAAAAGCCTTGCCCCACTGTCGATCTTGGCCCTGCGTCGCCCAGAAGTGCTCGGCTCAGGCTCCGACTTACGACTTGCCCTGATTCGCTACCGCGGCGGCCGCAGATACTGCAGCGTCGGGGTCGAGATACTCGCCACCGGGCACTAGAGGTCGCAGTTGCGAGTCGAGTCGGTACACCAATGGAATGCCCGTTGGGATGTTCAACCCGGCGATGTCGGTATCGGAGATACCGTCGAGATGCTTCACGAGCGCGCGCAGCGAATTGCCATGTGCGGCAACGAGAACCGTCTTCCCTGAGCGGAGGTCGGCGACGATCACGTCCTCCCAATACGGGATGAGCCGGACTACGACATCCTTCAAGCACTCGGTTGCTGGGCACGACTCGGGTGGCAGCATCGAGTAGCGCACGTCGTTGGCCTGCGCGAACTCATCGTTGGGATCGATCGGAGGTGGGGGTACGTCATATGAGCGGCGCCAGAGCATGAATTGCTCCTCACCGAATTCGGCCAGCGTGGCCTTCTTATCCTTGCCTTGTAGTGCACCATAGTGCCGCTCGTTGAGCCGCCAATTGCGTACGACGGGTATCCAGTGACGATCGCATTCATCAAGTGCCAGTTGCGATGTGCGGATCGCTCGTCGAAGCAGTGAGGTGTGCACGACGTCAGGAAGAACGCCGGCTTCAGCGAGTAGCTGGCCGCCTCGGCGGGCTTCGGTTTCGCCCTTCGCCGTGAGGTCGACGTCGACCCAGCCGGTGAACAGGCTCTTCTCATTCCAGGTGCTTTCACCGTGCCGCAGAAGGACAAGGGTGTAGGGAGCATCGCTCATGTGCTCAGTCTGCCCGACCGCTGGGTGAAGTCAGTGGTCAGGCTCGGCGAGGTGCCGGAAAGCTTCGAGGTTGTCGGTCGATTCCCCACGGCTCACCCGCCACTCCCACTCGCGCTTGATCGAGGTAGCGAAGCCAAGTTCCAAGATGGTGTTGAACGAACCATCGGCGTATTCGAGTACTGATCCCAGAATGCGATCGATCTCGTCGGCGCTCACCGATGAGAGCGGAAGACGTCCGGATAGATAGATGTCGCCGAGACGGTCGATCGCGAAAGCCACGCCATACATGCGCAGGTTGCGCTCGAGCAGCCAGCGAAACACAGCCTCGGTGTTTTCGTCGACATGCCTTGCCACGAAGGCCTGCACGGTAAGCGCATGTTCCCCGACAACGATCGAACATGTGGTGCGCTGCTTACGTTCGCCTGGCAACACCACGACGAAGTGGCCCGGCTCGGTCTCCTCGACGTCGAGGTCGTGGGTGGCGAGAACAGCGCGAAGGATCTGCGCGGCATCGGAATCTGCTGGCTTACGCGCTGGCTCACTGGTCGTTGGATCTGACGTCACAGTGGTGTCACCGCAGCAGTGCGTCGGCTGAGATCCGCCGATTGCGTGACGCAAGCGCATCCCGATAGACCTCGAGGGTCGCACTTGCTGTTGCTTCCCAACCGAAGCCGGCTGAATGCCCGATGGCACCGCGTGCGTACTTGGCTCGCAGTGTGTCGTCGGTGAGAAGACCAGCGAGGGCGTTAGCCCATTCACGTGGGTCATGACCGTCGACGAGCACCCCGCTCACTGAATCAGCGACTGCCGTGGGCAGGCCGCCGACGCGAGCGGCGATCACCGGGATGCCCGATGCCTGCGCCTCGATGGCCACGAGACCGAACGACTCGGAATACGAAGGCACGACGCAGATATCGGCGGCGCGGTACCAATGCACGAGTTCGTCGTGGCCTACGGGCGGTACAAACCTCACGAGGTCGCCGATGTGCAGTTCGACGGCGAGGTCCTCGAGCGCATGCGGGTGTGCCAGACCTGAGCCGGACGGCCCACCGACGACCACGAGTTGTATGCGGTCCCGCAGCGACGGGGTTGCGGTTACCAATGCAGCTGTTGCCCTCAGGAGTACATCGGGGGCCTTGAGTGGCTGGATTCGGCCGACGAATAGCAAAATAAGTTTGTCGTCGGCCAACCCCACGCGTGATCTGGCCTGCGCTCGGTTCCCGGGCGTGAACGAATCGAGATCGACCCCGGGATGTACTACAGCGACGCGATGCGGATCCGCGTTGTAAAGATCGATGAGTTGACGCGCTTCGGTATCAGTATTGGCGACAAGGCGGTCAGCGGCATCGACCACCTGCTGCTCTCCGATCACCCGGCCTTCGGGTTCGGGGGCGTCGCCCTCGGCCAGGTTTAGGTTCTTAACCTTGGCCATGGTGTGCATCGCATGTACGAGTGGAACGTTCCACCGTTCGGATGCCAGCCAGCCCACTTGCCCGGAGAGCCAGTAGTGCGAGTTCACCAGGTCATACCAGCCCTCTGGCCGGCTGGCTTCGGCCCGCAAGATACCGGAGGTCACGGCGCACAACTGGCCGGGCAGGTCCTCTTTCCACAGGCCCTGGAAGGGTCCGGCTGTGATGTGACGGACAGTCACGCCCTCGGACATCTTGACCATTGGCGCGAGATCGCCCGACGTGGCACGCGTGAAGATATCGATCTCAACACCACGAGCAGCGAGCCGCTTGGCAACCTCAGTGATGTAGACGTTCATGCCGCCAGCATCGCCAGTGCCGGGCTGGTCTAGAGGCGAGGTGTGCACCGAGAGCAGTGCGATCCTGTTGGGGGTCGGAGGAAATCCGGGGACGCCGTCATGCTCGTGTGATCTGTCCCAATCAAGGGGATCGATCGAAGCTATAGCCATGCAGACCCCTCCTCCACCCGCTCGGACGCCTTGCTTAGCGTCTCACGAAGAGTGAACCAGTTCTGAGTCTGGCGCATTCCACCCGGTTCCGCGAAGTGGAGTGTGGCCGCCTAGTTGGCTGCCTAGTTGGCCGCCTGGATCGACAATCAGCGAGAAGTTGTTCCGGCTGGGCGGTCGAGCCGCCCAGCCGAGTAGGCCGTGGCGTCAACCAGGTTGTACGGCTCGCCAGTGGCGACGTAAACCACCCGCTTGGCGATAGTGACGGCATGGTCGGCGAAGCGCTCGTAGAAGCGCGAGAGCAGCGTGACGTCAACGGCGGCCTCGACCCCGTGAGACCAGGTTGGGGCGAGAACGGTGCGAAACATCTGGCGGTGCAGGCGATCCATGTCCTCGTCCGTATGCGCGACGTCAGCAGCCCGGGCCACGTCCTTAGTGGAGATCACCAGGCCGGTCTTGGTGACGACGTCGTAGGCAACGTTGCCCATCTCCTCGAAGGTGGGGCGCAACTCGTCGGGCACAGCCGATGCCGGGTAGCGCATGCGGGCTGCCTTTGCCACGTGGGCAGCAAGATCGCCCATCCGTTCGAGCGATGCCGAGATTCGTAGCGCCGCGACAACGATTCGAAGGTCGGTTGCTACCGGCTGTTGCCGCGCCGACACCTGGAAGCAGTCAGCTTCGACTTGAGCTGCTACGTCGTCAATCAAGATGTCGCCAGCGATAACGGCCTCGGCGAGATGGAGATCGGCGTCGAGCAGTGACTTCGTTGCGTTCTGCATCGCAGTGGCCACGAGATGAGTCATTTCGACCAGATCGTCGCTCACCCGGTCAAGTTGCTCGTGGTAGACCTCACGCATCGGGCATGCCCTTCATGTCATGGGTTCACGCGAACC
Source organism: uncultured Actinomycetes bacterium (assembly GCA_903918645.1). GTDB lineage: Bacteria > Actinomycetota > Actinomycetes > S36-B12 > CAIYMF01 > Longivirga. The sequence continues at coordinate 12,248 of CAIXFH010000082.1, forward strand.
CGTTCGTGTCAGTCTGCTTGCCTGGGACGCTGTCGCGGCGCAGACACGCAACAAAAGTCTACTGCGCCATACGATTCCATCAGTGGAACTGAACGCTGGCAATACATCTGGTGAACATTGTGTGAGTCATTGGCGAAGGTCGTGGGTTTGGCCGCATGTCAACGGTTCGCCCGGTAGGGGCGCTCTTCGCGAGCGCGTTATGGTGACGCACGTGGACGTAAGTACCGGCACAGCCCTGATTGCTCTTGCGGCCGCTGGCGTTATCGGCGCAGTCGCATCAGCAGCCATGCGGCCAGCCGGACGGGTAGCGGTCGCAGCCGACGGCACGTCTGGATCTCTTGCTGAGACCGATGATGCGGGCGTCCCTTCTCCGAACGTCCCCGAGGGGCTGAGTCGACTCCTCGATGTCCTTCCCGGCGCGGCGCTCGTTGTGGGAGCCGACAACACCGTCTTGCGCGCATCTGCTGAAGCCGACAGCCTCGGGCTGATCGAGGGGTCTCGCGTCGACATCCCTGAGGTGGTCACGCTGGTAGCTCGTGTGCGCCGCGACGGCGTCATTCGCGAGGAAGAATTTGAACTGCGCCGTCCGCCTTTCGGCCGCACCGTCCTGCACGCCCGGGTTCGAGTTGCTCCGCTCTCCACGACAACAGCGCTTGTGCTGGTTGAGGATCTGTCCGAGGCCTATCGAGTTGACGCGGTGCGGCGTGACTTCGTCGCAAACGTCTCCCACGAACTCAAGACACCTGTAGGGGCACTGTCGCTGCTCGCTGAGGCGGTGCAGAGCGCCAGCGATGATCCTGAGGCTGTGCAGCGGTTCTCGGCCCGCATGCAGGTTGAGTCGCAGCGTCTGACTAACGTCGTCAACGACCTGATCGATCTGTCCCGTCTGCAAAGTGGCGACTTGATCACGCATTCAGCCTTGGTCGATATCGACCACGTGATGGCAGAAGCCGTCGATGCGACGAAACTCATCGCCCACGCTCGTGAAATCGACGTCATCGTCGGCGGCCTTGTCGATGCCGAGGTTCGAGGCGACGAGGGCCAGCTCGTGATGGCAGTGCGCAATCTGCTCACCAATGCCATTGCCTACAGCCCGCCAGGCACCCGAGTGGCTGTGGCAGCTCGGATCACTCATGGAGTCGTCGAGGTCGACGTCACTGATCAAGGCATTGGCATCCCAGAGGGTGAGCAGTCGCGCATCTTCGAACGCTTCTACCGTGTCGATCCGGCTCGTTCCCGGCAGACTGGCGGCACTGGCCTCGGTCTTGCCATCGTCAAACATGTCTGCGTCAACCACGGTGGCGACTGCTTGGTGTGGTCGGTTGAGGGTGAGGGCTCGACCTTCACCCTCCGGCTTCCCGTTGCCCTACCTCTGTCCGTACCCGTACTCATCAGCGAAGGAGAACTGACGCAGTGACCCGTGTACTCGTGGTTGAGGATGAGGAGTCTTTCTCGGATGCGCTCTCGTTCATGCTGCGCCGTGAAGGCTTTGAGGTTGGCGTGGCCTCAACTGGAACCGATGCAGTAGCGATGTTCGACCAAAGTGGCGCTGACCTCGTGCTGCTCGATCTGATGTTGCCCGGCATGTCGGGTACCGAGGTATGTCGACACCTGCGTCAACGATCCAATGTGCCGATCATCATGGTCACCGCCAAGGACGGCGAGGTCGACAAGGTGATCGGGCTCGAACTCGGCGCTGATGACTACGTCACCAAGCCGTTCTCCTCGCGAGAACTCGTCGCCCGAATTCGCGCAGTATTGCGTCGGGCGAATGAGCCCGACGAGTTGTTGTCGCCCACGCTCGAGGCCGGCCCCGTGCGGATGGACATTGAGCGGCACATCGTTACCGTGTCGGGCGAGCCAGTTTCCCTGCCTCTCAAGGAGTTTGAGTTGCTTGAGTTACTGCTGCGAAACTCTGGACGAGTACTCACTCGTGGCATGTTGATCGACCGAGTGTGGGGTTCGGACTACGTGGGCGACGGCAAGACCCTTGACGTTCACGTAAAGCGCTTGCGCGCGAAGATCGAAGCCGACCCAGCCAACCCAGCCCACCTTGTGACGGTGCGCGGGCTGGGCTACAAGTTCGAGAACTGAGCGCGCTGGCTCAGCCCGCTAGTCGCGTCGTCCTAACCGGCGGGTTCGACGACCCGGCCCACTAGGACAGCGGTGCGATGTTCGCGTAGATGCCGATCGGTGCGACGGTGAGCACGTGCATTGGGATGCGTCCCGAGTTCTGGAACACCAGCTCGATGTCGACGTAGGCGGACGTGTCGACCTTCAGGCCGACGAAGTCCGCGTGGTTGGTGCCTTCGTACCCAAGTCGGGTTGCTGACGATGTCGGCAGTGGCAGGGTTCCTGACATCGCGCTTGCACCACCGAGAGTCACAGTGCTGCCCTGTGGCTTGAGGACGTTGACGCTCACCAGCGCGTCGTCGGGTCCGCCGTTGACGATGGTGCCGATCAAGGTGGCTCGTGTGGTGCCATCGGGTGCGGTGACGATAGTGATCCCGCGGATTTGCAGTGCCCCAAGGTCGACGTTGGCTCCATTGCCTGATGCCTTCTGCGTGCTTGTGCCGGCATTGAAGCCGATCGCGCATCCGCTGAGTCCTGAACACAGGATGAGGGCGCTGACCGCGGCGATACCGCGGCGGAGGACAAAGATGCGGGGCACGGGACGCTCCCAGTGAGCAAACGGGTGAACAGTCAGCGGCTCGACGTTCGATCCGCAACTGAGGACAGCGGCGTCAGCCTAAGGCATAGCAATTACTGGCCAGTCGCCTGATCCCTGATTAGTGGTTCCGTCGCAGGTCAGAGCCCATTCAAGGGGGGTTCTAACCCCCAGTCGAGGGCACTCGAATGGGTGAATGTGCCTCTGACCTGCAAAAACGCCTCTTTGAGCACGGGATTTACCGTGGTAAAGTGGCGTTACTCAAGAGGGGAAATACGCATATGGCGTTCGTTGTCGGCGACACAGTTGTTTACCCACACCACGGGGCAGCTCTGATTGAAGCCATCGAAAAGCGAGTAATCAAGGGTGTCGAGCGGGACTATCTGGTCCTTCGAGTGGCCCAGGGTGATCTCACCGTTCGGGTTCCCTCTGACAACGTTGATCTGGTGGGCGTCCGCGATGTCGTCAACCAGGAGGGTTTGGACCGCGTCTTTGACGTGTTGCGCCAGCCCTACACCGAAGAGCCCACGAACTGGTCGCGTCGCTACAAGGCCAACCTCGAGAAGTTGGCCAGTGGCGATGTCATCAAGGTGGCCGAGGTCGTTCGCGATCTGTGGCGCCGTGAGCGCGAGCGTGGCCTCTCGGCCGGCGAGAAGCGCATGCTGGCTAAGGCTCGCCAGATCCTGGTATCTGAGCTCGCACTTGCTGAGAAGACCAACGAGGACAAGGCCGAGGCCATCCTCGACGAGGTACTCGCTTCCTGATCGTCCTGCCTGCGTTGCGGGCATGGTCGATGCTCCTCGGCGGGAGGTTGGCATGGCGCTAGGACGTTCGAGCGAGCCCGGTTATCTACGCGCGATGCCGAGTGAAGTGTTTGTGGCCCGGTCTGCTTCCTGTTGTCAGGTTATGAACCATGTCGTTCACAGCGCCGGAGAAGTACGGTGACTCGCACCGCCGTGATCGTCCCTGCGGCTGGACGAGGTGAGCGCCTCGGGCCGGGTGTCCCCAAAGCCTTGCGGCTACTCGGCGGTGTCCCCATGCTCGTGCATGCAGTGCGTGCGCTGACCGCCGCACGCTCAGTAGGGCTGGTCGTGATCGCAGCGCCTGAGGACGGTGTGGCTGCGGTGTCTGCGCTACTCGCCGAACATGGCTTAGTCGACGCCGGTGCCGGACGCGCGCCCACGATGGTTGTAGCCGGTGGCGATACTCGGCAAGACTCGGTCGCCCGTGCGTTGGTAGCACTTCCCGCGGATATCGATGTGGTCTTGGTGCACGATGCCGCACGGCCCCTCGTACCAACCTCCCTGGTCGATGCGGTGGTGGCCGCGGTACGCGCGGGCGCTGATGCCGTCGTCCCCGGGCTACCGGTCGCCGACACCGTGAAGTCGGTGGGTCGTGGCGATTTGGTCACCGCCACGTTGGATCGGTCGATACTGCGCGCTATTCAGACTCCGCAGGGCTTTCGCCGATCGGTCATCACTTCGGCGCATGCGGCTTCTGACCCCGACGCTCCGGCCACCGATGACGCCGGACTCGTCGAAGCGCTGGGCGGCACGGTGTTGGTCGTGCCCGGTGACGAAGAGGCGTTCAAGGTGACTCGGCCACTGGAGTTGGTGCTCGCTGAGGCAGTGCTTGCCCGTCGAAGGGCGTCCGGTGTCGTCGGCTGAGCGCGGCCTACCGCGCACTGGCATCGGAGTCGACGTCCACCCGTTCGAGGCTGGACGAGTGCTCTGGCTCGCCTGCTGCGAATGGCCGGGCGAGACCGGAGTCGGCGGTCACTCCGATGGCGACGTTGCCGCGCATGCTGCCTGTGATGCGTTGCTCTCAGCCGCTGGGCTCGGCGATCTAGGTGCCATCTTCGGCACGGATCGGCCCGAGTGGTCGGGCGCGTCCGGCGCAAGGTTGCTCGCCGAAGTTGCGCGTCTGGTCAGTGAATCTGGGTACGTCATCGGAAATGTCAGTGTTCAAATCATCGGCAACCGACCCAAGATTGGGCCAAGACGGTTGGCCGCTGAGCAGGCCATGAGTGCCGCGATCGGCGCTCCTGTATCGGTCGCGGCCACCACCACCGATGGCCTCGGACTCACTGGTCGAGGCGAGGGCATCGCAGCGATTGCCACCGCGTTGATCGCACCTGCGTAATTCGTCGCTAACCGGCTTTTTCGGTCGTGCCGCTATCGCCGGTAGGCTGACGCCGTGACTCTGCGCCTACATGACACCGCTACCAGGGCGGTTCGCGACTTCGCTCCGCTTGAGCCCGGTCGTGCGTCGCTCTATCTGTGTGGTGCCACAGTGCAGGCCGCACCGCACGTGGGGCACATACGTTCGGGCGTCAACTTCGATGTGCTTAGCCGCTGGCTGCGCGCGCGAGGGTATGAGGTCACGTTTTGTCGAAATGTCACCGACATCGACGACAAGATCATTGCCAAGGGTGAGGCCGAGGGTCGCGCCTGGTGGGCAGTGGCCGCTGAGTTCGAACGCGAATTCGCTTGGGCCTATGACGTTCTGGGCTGCACTCGTCCCACGGTCGAGCCAAGAGCCACCGGACACGTCACCGAGATGATCGAACTCATGCATACCCTCATCGATTCCGGCCACGCTTATGCGGTCGATGGCGATGTCTACTTCGATGTGCGCTCCTTCGGCGAGTACGGCGCACTGTCGGGCCAACGTCCCGATGACATGCAGGCTGCTGGCGACTCAGCGGGCGATCAGCGAAAGCGTGATGCTCGCGACTTCGCCTTGTGGAAGTCGGCCAAGGAAGGCGAGCCCTCGTGGCCAACCCCGTGGGGTCTGGGTCGTCCCGGCTGGCACCTTGAGTGCTCAGCTATGGCCGCGAAATACCTTGGGCCTGCGTTCGACATTCACGGTGGCGGCCTTGATCTGATCTTCCCGCATCATGAGAACGAGATTGCGCAGTCGAAGGCCGCGGGTCAGCCGTTCGCTAACTACTGGTTGCACAACGCCTGGGTCACAACCAGTGGCGAGAAGATGAGCAAGTCACTTGGCAACTCGCTACTAGTTCGCGAAGTCGTACGTCGAGTGCGACCGATCGAGTTGCGTTACTACCTCGTGTCAGCGCACTACCGTTCGATGATCGAGTTTTCCTTCGATGCACTCGAGGAGAACGCGGTGGCTTTCCGTCGGGTGGAGGGGTTTCTCGCCCGTGCCTGCACCGAGCTCGGCGTCGCCTCTGGCACGGTTGATCCTGCGGCCAGACCCGCTGAGTTCGACGCGGCCATGGACGATGATCTCGGTGTGCCGCAGGCACTTGCGGTATTGCATGACACCGTGCGTGATGGAAACTCGGCGATTTCCGGTGGCGATGTTGAGGCGCTACGTCGAAGCTTCGAAGCCGTGGTTGCCATGCTCGACGTTCTGGGTGTGAACCCGTATGCGGCGCCGTGGATCGCGTCGCAGGGCGACGACGAGAAGTTGCGCGATGCGATCGATCACCTTGTTGACGGACTGTTGACCGCGCGTACCGATGCTCGGGCCGCGAAAGATTGGGCTACTGCTGATCGCATCCGCGATCAGTTGGCGAACGCGGGCATCGTTGTCGATGACACCGCAGGCGGCGCGCGTTGGTCGTTGGCAACCGGTAAGGACCTCTGATGCCAGGTAATTCCCAACGTAAAGGCGCGATGCGCAAGCCAGGTTCGAAGAAGGGATCCACTGCGGGTTCTGGTGGCCAGCGACGTCGCGGGCTCGAGCCGAAGGGCCCGACCCCGAAGGCCACCGAGCGCGATAAGCATCCCGCTGCTCGGCAGGCGCGTGCCAAGGTCAAGCGCGCTGAGGCTGATGCCCGAACCGCTCCGGTGTCCGGCTCGGGTGCTCGTGGTGGCACATCGGTGCGCACGCGCAAGGACGGCACCGAGTTGGTGATCGGCCGTAACTCCGTGCTCGAAGCAATGCGCGAGCGAGTACCTGGTATCGCATTGCACGTGCAAACCTTCATCGATGCCGATGAGCGAATTCGCGAGATCATCGTGCTCGCTGCCGAGCGGGGGCTCTCGCTGCGTGAGTCTTCCCGTGCCGAGCTCGACAAGTTGACCGCGGGAGCGATCCACCAGGGTCTCGCCTTGATCGTCCCGCCCTTCGAGTACTCCGAACCTGATGACCTACTTGCGTTTGCCAAGGACGCCGCGGAATCGCCGCTGATCGTTGCACTGGATGGTGTAACCGATCCGCGAAATCTCGGCGCGATCGTGCGGTCCGCTGCGGCATTTGGCGCACATGGGGTACTCATCCCGGAACGACGCGCTGCCGGAATGACTGCGTCGGCGTGGAAGACCTCGGCCGGAGCCGCTGCCCGCGTGCCGGTTGCGCGCGCAACCAATCTCACGCGCGCCCTGAAGGCCTACGCAGAGGCCGGTTGCATGATCGTCGGGCTCGCGGCTGGCGGCGAGTCCCTTGATGCGTTGGATCCAGAACTGGCACGCGGCCCATTGGTCTTGGTGATCGGTAGCGAGGGCGCTGGCATTTCTCGGCTTGTCTCGCAGACGTGCGATGTCACGGTCGGTATTCCGATGATGACCGCTACCGAGTCGCTTAACGCCGGCGTTGCGGCAGGGGTCACGCTCTACGCGATTAGTGCTCTACGTCGAGCTCGCTGAATTCCTCAGCGAGCGCCCGGGGCTTGTTGATCGCATCGCCCAGCATTGGGAACACCAGCACTGACAGCGCGCCAGCGCCCACGAGTGCCGCACCGTTCTCGGGCCGCATGAAGCCGTTCGAGACCTCGAGAGAAGTGATCGCGACGAGGATCGGCAATGCGGTGGCAACATACAACGTGAACTGACTGCGCTCTCGTTGGTCGGGGATTGCCTTGCGGTAGAGGAAGTACTGCGGAACGCCTCGAACAGCAAGCAGCAGTGCGAAGAACATCAGCAGGCGCAGGGGGTTTGCAATGATCGAGTTGATGTCGAGATTGGCTCCGCTCATGACGAAGAACAGCGGAATGAAGAAGCCGAAACCGATGGCCTCCATCTTCGGGGTGAGCCGGTTTGACTCGCCGACCGGCGAGTACCGCCGCAGGATCACTCCAGCGACGAACGCGCCGAGCACCGCGTCGAAACCGAATTTGGCAGTGATGAGCAACAGACCGAGAAGCAGCACCATTGTCCAGCGCACTGCTGTTTGAGAACTCGTGTGCTCTCCGCGCTCGACGATCGCAGCCAGCCGCCCACTCGCCATCCGTCCTGGCGCCAGGTACAGCACGACGGCAAACACGGCGAACAGGGCGAGTAAGAGAATCTCGGCTAAGAAGGAGCCGGACCCAAGCAGTATCGCGATCGCGAGGATCGGGCCGAACTCGCCGGCGGCACCAGCACCCATGAACATCATGCCAAATCGAGTGTGGAGCAGGCCGCGGTCTCGAACTACCGGGAGAAGGGTGCCCAACGCGGTGCTGGCTAGTGCGATCGCGACGCCAGCCAAATCGCTGACTATTCCGGCCAGCCAAAGACCCGATACAACAATGAACGCCAACAGGATCGAGGTGGCCCAGCCAATGAGTGCTAGCCGTCCGGACTCGCCTTCGATTGCCTTGCGATCGAGTTCGTAGCCGGCCAGAAAGAACAGGAGCCCGAGCCCGAGTTCGTTGAAGGTTCGGAGCGTCTCGTCGAGATGCACTAGACCGAGAACCTGCGGCCCGACGATCACGCCAAAGGCCAGCAGCAGAACGACTTCGGCGATCCGCAGCCGCAGGAGCCCCACGGCGATGGGCACGATCGCTGCTACGAGAGTGAGGACAAGCAGACTCGCGAGGTCGGCATCGAGCAAGCTTTCCGAGACAGCAAGGAGCGCTGACGACATGAGTCCCCCTTTCGCGTATGTTGCCATGACATCAGTGGTGACCGCACCCTGATGCGAGTGCGGCCACCACCGATGTCGTTGTGTGGCTAGCTGAGTCGAGCGCCTGTCTCGACATGGAAAACGTGCTGGTGATTGGGCACGATGTCGACATAGACGACATCGCCCTTCATCGGTGGGTTGCGCCCGTCGGTACGCACGATGACATCACGCGACGTACCGTCGACGAGATCAACGTGACCGTAGACGTAGGCGTCGGCGCCAAGGCTTTCGACGACATCAACCTCGACCGACCAGCCGTCGGCCTCGGTGACGATGCGCAAGTCTTCGGGGCGGAAACCGACAGTGACCGTGCTCGTGCCGCCGGCACCGGCTTGTGTGACGACATCAGAAGGTAGCGAGATGGTGCGCTCCACGCCGTTGCTGCCACCGATCTTGGCGCCCCCAGCGGTGAGCGGAATCGTGAGCAGGTTCATCGCTGGTGATCCGATGAAGCCGGCGACGAAGACGTTGATGGGGTGGTCGTACAACTCAC
>CAIXFH010000083.1 GCA_903918645.1 uncultured Actinomycetes bacterium
GCAAATAGGTGGGCCGTTGAGGCAGCCCCGACGAGGTCAAATCGTCGAAGATGGTCGCCTATGACATAGGGGGTCAGCATGGTGCCGTATCCGCCGAAGACTTCGTCTGCCCCCTGGCCCTCCAACGCCACCAAATAGCCGCGTTCGCGAATGCGGCGCATTATCGAATCCAACGCGATGGCGGCTGGGCTTTGGGATGGCCCATCGTGCGCGGCAACGACTCCGGCCAACTGGTCGAGATCGAGACGATCGACATCGATCTCAACATCGAGCCACTCGAGACCCAGAGCGGCCGCCAAACGTGATGCCACTTCACTCTCGTCATCTTTGTTCCCACGAATTGATGCCGTGACGGTGAGTGCATCTCCTCTTTCCCTCGCGACTAAAGCCGCGATCAGCGAAGAGTCAAGGCCGCCAGACAGGGTGATTGCTACTGGCACATCGCTGCGAAGCCGAAGGCGCACTGAGTCAGTGAGCAGGCTCTCGATCTCCTCGGTGCTCACTGCTTGGCCCGGATCGGGATCTGGGATGCGGTAGTAGCGGGTGATGGCGCAGTTGCCGGCTGAGTCGACTGTCATATTTGTGCCGGGGGCGAGCTCGCTCACTCCGTCATAGAAGGTGCTCGTGCCCCAGTCTGTGACTCCGAGGGTGAGAAAGCCGCGGAGATGTTCGAGCGAGGGCCTAGCTGGCGCGTCGCTTGCTGCTAGCAGGGCGTTGACCCGCGACGCGAATACGATCGATCCATCGGGCTGTACTTGGTGGAACAGGGGCTTGACGCCGAAGCGGTCGCGGCTCAGAAGCGCGGTCTTCGTGATGATGTCGACTAGGCAGAGCGCCCACATGCCGTTGAACCGCTTTACTGCGTCTGGCCCCCACGTGACGAGGCTGGCAAGTACTACCTCGGTGTCGCTGGTGGTGGTGAAGCGCCACGCACCAGAGCGTTCGAGCTCATCGCGTAGTTCGAGGTAGTTGTAGACCTCACCGTTGTAGACGAGCACCCAGCGTCCATCAGGGCTCGAATAGGGCTGGTCGGAACGGGGATCAAGGTCAAGAATCGCGAGCCGTGTGTGGCCGAGGACTGCCCACCCCAGATCTACCGACGCTTGGGCGTCAGGGCCCCGATGTGCGAGGGCAGCGATTGCAGCCGAAAGTTCGAAGTCGCGCTGAGGCTGTAAGGCAACACGTCCCACGATGCCGCACATATGACCCCGTTTGGCTCAGTCGACACGCTTCGCTGAGCGTGGCATCGCACGCCGTTGCGATACTTAAGCGAGGTTAAGGGTTAAATGTCGTGCGCGCTAGAGAGCGGATTCTCCATTTGATAACAGTCGGACCCCCAAAGATCTCAGTCGAGCGAACAAACACGGTGAGGAAGTCATGCCCGCGCGGATTGCAGTGCTCATGGCCTGTCACAACAGGCGCGAAGGGACTCTGTCGAGCCTTCGCGCTCTGAGAGAGGCAGTCAGCACCGCATCAGTCACAGTGTTTCTCGTCGATGACGGATCGACCGACGGCACATCGGAGGCAGTTCTGGCCGAATTCCCTGAGGTGGTGATTCAGCGTGGAGATGGAAATCTCTATTGGGCTGCGAGTATGGCTCTGGCCGAGCGGATCGCAATGCGAGAGCCACCCGACTTTCTGCTGTGGCTAAACGATGACACGATTCTCGACCCAGGAGCGGTTGACCGAATGCTCGATCTTTCCGCAGTGCATCCTGGAGCGATCATCGTCGGCGCCACACGCGATCCTCGCGACGGGCTAGTCACATACGGGGGGAGACTCCGGATCGACCGTCATCCCCAGCGATTCCGGTTGCTGGCGGAGAGCGCCGAGGTGCAGATTGCTGACAATTTCAATGGGAACTGTGTACTCATCCCGGCTGCAGCGAGATTGTTGATTGGCCCAATCGATGGCCATTTTTCGCACGCGTTCGCCGACGATGACTACGGGCAACGGGCTAAGACGCTGCGGGTTGGGATACTCGTGACTCCAGGAACGATCGGAACATGTGCTCAGAATGTTGTGAGCCTTCCGCCGCCCGGGTTTGCTGCTCGGTGGAGGCACTATGAGGGGGCGAAGGGCCTGCCTTGGCGGGCGCAATTCAGATATCTGAAGCGCCACGGCGACGCGACTTGGCCCGTCTGGTTCGCCGGTAGTTTTGCGAAGCGGATGGCTGGTTGGCACTCACGGTGAGCACAACCAAGCGGGTAGCCATGGGCGCAGCATGGCTATTCGGGGTGCAAGTTCTGACGGGCGTTATCCAACTGGGCTACGCGGCCTTCACGTCTCGTCATGCAGATCAAGTCGCCTTCGGCCAGTACGCCATTGCTCTCTCCGCTACTACGTTGGTGTCGTTGATTGCCAACTCAGGATTGGGGGCCGCAGCATCCCGAATGCGTACAACGGCAGAGGACGAAGTGAGAGCTCTCTTCAGCCTCGCCCTTCTCAGCGGAGGGGCCATGGCGTTGGCGTTGGTTCTCGTTGCCGGGCCTTGGGCGCGCGTCTGGGGGGATCCCAACGCGGCGTCGGCCATCCGATTGCTCGCCCTAGGAGTCGCAGTGGCTCCAGCGACGGCAGTCCAAGCGGGAGTGCTAAGGCGAGAAGCGAAGTTCAGTCACTTCGCACAGATTGCTTTGCTGTCATCGTTTGCAGGTATGGCGA
>CAIXFH010000084.1 GCA_903918645.1 uncultured Actinomycetes bacterium
ACCGTGGGCAACTATGTGCTCTCGGCCTCCCCAGTGACCACGTTCAATTGGCTTGACGGTGTCTACATCATCACCACAACCCGCGCCGCAAGCACTGGGTGTGCTGCGGTCAGTGACAGTACGTCCACCCTCACGGTCGCCAGTACCACTGACCGTGCCTACGGTGGTGGCAACTACACCGTGACTGGCACCCCACGAGTCAGCGCGGGCTGGTTCATCGCACCCAGCACCACCACGGTCAGTGGCCAATTCCAGTTCATCCAAAACAACACGTGGAAATACGCCGGAACCCTCACCACGTACACCAAGCCCACCACCACCAGTGGTCGAGCAACCGGAACCGGAACCCTCTCCTACTGGAACACCACCACGAAAGCCTGGGTCCCAGTCGGAAGCAGCATTCCGGTGAGCATCACATTCACCAACGGGACCAGCGGAACACTAGCCACCACATTCACCTACACACCCAAAACCGGTGAACCAGCACTCCCCACCACAACAGCACAAAGAATCGGCACCACCAGCAAAGTCAGCTAACCAAAACTCCGCACCGCAAGTAGAGAACTCGCGCAGACCCACCTAGGTCTGCGCGAGTTCTGCATGTTCGGGCCCGGACACGAACCAAGACTCGGTGTACCTGAGGGCTCGTCAGCCGACCACTGCGCCACTAGCAGGCGATCAAGAGCCTGCGACTCGACATACGCATATGTCACGAAGCACTACGAAATTTGGTGCAAGGCGTGCGATGCCCTATGCAATGAAAAAATCCCTTGCTAGGCAAGGGATTTCATCGGTGGGCGATACTGGGCTCGAACCAGTGACCTCTTCGGTGTGAACGAAGCGCGCTACCACTGCGCCAATCGCCCGATGCGTGCGTGACTCTATCAAAGGTTAGCCAGACCCCAACATCGCCTGGCAAACGCTAAAGCACGACCAACCACTGACCGATCACCTAGTTACCGCAGCCAAGATCAAAGTGCGGCGCAACACACATGGTGACGGGGTTGATTTGGGGCACTCCGGGGCATACCACCAGCACATTGTGCGAACCCCCTGCGCGAAGGAGGCATCTCATGCCCGCTGTATCAACTGACCTAGAACTAGTACTCATCCTTGGCAACGATCGGCTTGTACCTGTGCCTGCGACCTTGAGCTACTCCGTCGCGGAGCCATATGCAGTCAGTGCTGTTTTCCAAACCACCGAAGGCAAAGTCCATTGGGTGTTCGCTCGTGAACTGCTCGCCCAGGGGCTGCTCGATTCGACTGGTGAGGGCGATGTCGTCATCTGGCCGGCAGCCAGTCGGGAACGAGACGCCATTTGCCTGTCCCTCGCAAGCCCTACAGGGTCTGCTCTGCTGGAAGCACCTGGCGGTGAAGTCAGCAGTTTCTTGGAGCAAAGTTACGAGGTCGTGCCATCGGGGTCGGAGACCGATTACCTCGACATTGACCGCGAGATCATGCGCCTACTCAGTGATGAGCCATCACCCCGTCGCTAGTTCCGCTAACCGTCCACCAGTGCGGGCCACTGGGAAACCCCGTTACGGGTTGTGGTTCTGCTCCAGCTTCATCGCGAAGTGGTCGACGAGGGCGGCCGATACTGGGCCCACTGCAAGATCGCGGTCATCGACACGGACAACCGGATGGACATCCCGGGTGGACGACGTAACGAATATCTCGTCTGCGCTCTGCAAGATGTCATAGGGCAGTTCACTCTCGTGGTGTGCCGCGATCGCTGATCCCCACTCGAGTTCCAACTCGCGGGTGATGCCGGCAAGGCAGCCGCTGGCCAGCGCGGGCGTGTGCACCTCACCATCGATCACGACGAAGACGTTGGTGCCCGTGCCCTCGCACAACTGCCCGCGCGTATTCGCTAGCACTGCCTCAGATGCACCGCGGCTATGCGCATGTGCGAGTGCAACGGCGTTCTCGGCATACGACGTGGTCTTGATCCCGGCAACAGCCGAATGCTCGTTGCGAGTCCACGGCACTGTTGCGATGGTCGTCGTTGGACCCCACGGGTCGGTCGCGGTCAACGTCACGACGAGTGTGGGGGCTGAGTGTCCGCGCTCGCTACCTAGGGGGCCAGGGCCACTGGTGACCGTGACCCGAAGTCGGGCCCGAACTGCTTCAGTGCCCGCCGCCGCCACCACCTCATCGATGGCGGCATGGATCACGTCCTCGGGAGGGCAACCAATCCCAAGGCCATCTGCGGATCTACGTAGCCGGATCAAGTGCCGGGTGAGCGCGGAGGGGAGCCCGTCGCGAACAAGTAAAGTCTCGAACACTCCGTCGCCTACGGTGAGCCCATGATCGAGCACCGAAACAACTGCGTCGTTGGCTGACACCAGCCTGCCGCCGATCCAGAACGTGGTCACAGGTCGTCAACCTCCCAGGAAACTGCGGTCACGGAAAGCAAAGTCTTGGCCTTCAATTCGGTCTCAGCCCATTCGTGCTCGGGGTCACTCCCCCACGTGATACCAGCGCCGGTGCCAAAGTGCACGGCACCATCGGCAAGCCAGAAGGTGCGAATCGCGACAGCAAGTTCAGCTCGCTTCGCATCGGCATCGACCCATCCGATGGCGCCGCAGTATGGGCCACGAGAGGCAAGTTCCACCTCGTCGATGATGCGCAGCGCACTCGACTTCGGAGCGCCCGTGACTGATCCCGGTGGGAAGGTCGCGTCGAAAACGTCGTGCCACGTGGCGTCCTCAGTGAGCTCGCCTCGCACATAGGACACGAGGTGCACCAGACCAGGGTGCTCCTCAAGGGAGAGCAGTCTGGGCACGCTCACACTCCCCGTGCGACAGACAACGCTGAGGTCGTTGCGCACCAGATCGACAATCATCACGTTCTCGGCGGTGTCCTTGGGTTGCAGATCAGCTGCGGTGCGCCCGGTGCCCTTGATCGGCCCAGACTCAACTACTGAGCCCTCACGGCGCAGGAACAATTCGGGTGATGCTGTAACAACGTGCACCCCGCCCTCCGGCACGCGACGATGCGTGCCCTCAGGCAGGCGCACAAAGCCTCCGTAAGGCGCTGGATTGCCTGCGGCCAGCAGTCCAGCCAGTCCGGCTACGTCGGCGCGCTGTGGGTCAGGGATGGGCGCTGACATCACCCGACAGACATTGGCTTGGTAGACGTCACCAGCTGCGATGTGCTCACGCACTCGAGCCACGGCCGCTACGTACTGGCCGCGCGTCATCGAACTGGCCCACGAGTCACGCGGCACGCCCGCCCACGCGCCGCCGGTGATTTTGGCAGGCCTGACTTCGGCGAACCTGGCATAGAGCCCGGGCTTGTCATACGGCGCAACCACGACCCACCAGCCAGCGGAGTCAAGTGCGGCAGGGTCGTCAGTGAGATCGATCAGCCCGGTTGCCAACTGCCCGGAAAAGTGCGCGCTCGCCTCGTTCATCTCGAACCTCGAGTGCGCGTCACAGGCGCGACGCTATCGCGGCGCCCTCGCTGGCACACCACTGACACGGCCGCTGGCGCACACGCCGCCTTCGCTAATGGCGAATGCTTGAGACCCCAGTTCGCCGGCACTCGGGTCAAGCGGCTGGCGGAGACACTGCATACGTCGGCGATGCGCGGCTCTTTGACACGTGGCGGCGACCCACGCGCCGCGCGACACGCCTGGCCAAGGGACGGCCCCGCTTTGGAGTGTGCTCACGTCATGGGCTATCGTGGCGATCCGCAGCAAGGGGAAACTCCTGCTGCATCGCGGACGTGGCTCAGTTGGTAGAGCATCACCTTGCCAAGGTGAGGGTCGCGGGTTCGAATCCCGTCGTCCGCTCGAAAGACCTGTACCTCAGGTCTGCTCGGTGGAGTGGCCGAGAGGCGAGGCAACGGCCTGCAAAGCCGTGTACACGGGTTCAAATCCCGTCTCCACCTCGGTGTCTCACGAGGGCAATACTTACGGCAATTGGCACAGGGGTTCGGCTTCACCGCAGATCGCCGGCCAAATCCTGGCGCTAGTACAACTGAACACATGGATCGACGTGATCACCACGCAGGCAATCTCGTCGATCCGGCCCGGACGCGTAGCGCAGATGGTTAGCGCACCTCGTTGACATCGAGGGGGTCGGAGGTTCGAGTCCTCTCGCGTCCACAGAAGTTTTCGCCTCGACGCAAGCTCGCGTCAAGAGACGCTGTGCGACTCACATCTGCCTTAGCTGCCGCCCGGCCTGGAAGTGGACCGTTGTACTTGAAATCAGGCGCGATGTGCAGCACAGTCCTGGTGTGAACCCAGCCTTCCGCCCAGACCGTCCGCAACTCGTTCTGGGCCTGCTCATCGCTCTGTGCTACGCCATCGGCTATCCAGTGGCCCTGATCGCCAATTCGCCGTTCGGGTGGGTGCTGGTGACCCTGGGCGGCTTCTTGTTATTCGCGCTGATCTTCATGACGGTGCGGCGCATCGAGCGAAACCGAGATTCCACCAAGTGAGTCCACCGACACGCGGGCAACGCTGGAAACTTCACCTCACCCTGGGTTTCGGGCTCAGTATCTGCGTTGTGGGCTTCACTGTTGAGCTCACGCGCGGACTGGGCGGCCATCTACCGGCGTGGGTCTATGTGCTTGAGTGGCCGACCTTCGCAATCGCTGGTGTGATCATCTGGCGCCGATTGCTCACAGATGACGACGAGCCCTCCGAGACCAAGCAGGCAGCGCAGTTCGCCGAGGAAAGCGCTCGCGCTCTACAAGCGGCCAATGATCCTGAGCTGGCCCGCTGGAACGCCTACGTGGCCAAAATCGAAACGGCGGAGTCAGAGCCCCACGAGTAGGGCACTAACTCCGCCGAAGTCGACGTCGTGAATCCAGAGGGCTGGCCTACGGCACGAAGAACGTTGTCAGTGCCGAGATGATCGCAGTGGCCGTGACCCAGTACCAGAAGTAACCAGCGACAGTGGCGTGCACCACATTGCCGTTGTCGAACTTGCCCTGGTTACCGCGCACCCAGATTCCCAGCGCAACGAACAGCAACATGAAGACGTGCACCAACTGGGTGCCCCACATGAGGATGAAGACAGAGGCGTAACTGCCCTCACTCATCATGATCGGCCAGGTGTGCGCCTGGTAGAACATCAGACCAATGTTGACGACCAACAAGACCAAGGCAGCGAGAGCGCCAGTTTGGAATCGACTCTTCACACCGGCCGAAAGCCCGGCCTCTGCAGAGCGATGAGCAAGTGCGCCGAGCACCATGACTCCGGCGAGCAGCCACGAGAGCCAGGCCGGGACGACACTGCCGTTATCGGGAATCCAGCCACCTTGGACGTCAAGGGCCCGCAGGTAGAAGAACGAGAACAGCATGCAGGCGAAGAAGATCGCATCAGCCAAGATGAAGAACATGATGGCCCGACGCTGCTGATGGGCGACCAGCGCCGGTGGCAGCGCGTGCGATTCACCTTCGTGGCCATGGTCATGCCCATGATCTGCTTCGTGCTCAATGGTGCTCATGCGTGATCTCCATCTTGCGCGGCAACCTCAGGTGTTGGGTCTGCAACTGCTTCGACCTTGCTCTTGGTCGAACGATGCGGCCGGTGCATCGCCCCTAGGTGGCTCGTGTGCTTGGTGTGCGATTCGCCGTACCCATAGGGGTCACCGGTCACGATAGGGAGGACCTCAAAGTTCTCCAGCGGCGGTGGCGAAGGTACGAACCATTCGAGGCTCTTCGCGTGCCACGGGTTGGGCCCGGCAATGTCGCCGGACCGCCACGAACTCACGATCGCGTAGAGGAACATGAGCATTCCCGCCATGAT
This sequence comes from uncultured Actinomycetes bacterium, assembly GCA_903918645.1. Taxonomy (GTDB): domain Bacteria; phylum Actinomycetota; class Actinomycetes; order S36-B12; family CAIYMF01; genus Longivirga. The sequence continues at coordinate 5,763 of CAIXFH010000084.1, forward strand.
CACGTACGCACCAGCCGTGGAAATCATGTTGCCAGGAATGTATTCCGGTTGGTAGTTAGCGACGCGGCGCGGCATGCCTGCTAGCCCGTTGTAGAACATGGCCATAAAGGTCACGTTGAAACCGATCATCACTGTCCAGAACGAAACCTTGCCGACCTTCTCGTTCAGCATGCGTCCGGTCATCTTCGGGAACCAGAACGCAAGCGCGCCCATGGCACCGATCATGGCGCCACCAAGCAAGGTGTAGTGGAAGTGGGCGGTGACGAAAAGCGCACCATGCAATTCGTTATCTGCGGGGACATCGGACAAGAAGATGCCCGTGACTCCACCGATCATGAAGTTCCACAGGAAGCCATAGACGAAGTACATCGGGAGTCGCATCCAGATGTTGCCCCGCCAAAGCGTGCCGATGATGACCAGGAAGATTAGGCCAGTCGGGATCGAGATCAACTCAGTGGTCAGCATGAACGGCCCGCCCAGTGTGGGCGCCCATCCGCTGACGAACATGTGGTGAGCCCAGACCAAGATGCTAAGAGCGATCAACGCGATCAGACCCACAACCGCAAGCCGGAAGCTATACAGCGGCTTACGCGCGAATACCGGCGCAATCTCAAGGATTGCGATAACACCTGGGATCACGATCACGTAGACCTCAGGGTGACCCATGATCCAGAACAGGTTCGCGTACAGCCATTGACTGCCGCCAAGGTCAGGTACGAAGAACGCTGCTCCCATGCTGCGGTCGAGCAGGGTGCAGATCATCGCAACTTCGAAGCACGGCAACGCGACGAGCCCGAGGAACGAGGTTCCGATCGTGCCGATCACGAAGATTGGGGCGCGGTGCCAGTTCATTCCGCGAGCCCGCATGGTGACGCCCGTGACAATGATGTTGACAGCGCCGATGCCCGCCGAGATCACGAACAAGACGATGGCGATGGCAAAGGCGTCCATGCCCGGAGGCGCCTCATCCGATAGGGGCGCGTAAGCGACCCAACCGGTTGGGATTCCGCGGAGTGCGGCGATTGACAAGAAGATCGGGATGGCTGGGAAGAGGGTCCAAAAACTCAATGCGTTGAGCCTGGGGAAGGCCATATCGCGGGCACCGATCATGATCGGCATGATGAAGTTACCCCACGGGCCGAGCACCATGATGATGGTCGAGACGATCATCACGATGCCGTGGACGCCGACCAACGAGTTGTAGATCTGGTTACCGAACATCTCGGAATCGTCGGTTGCGAGTTCGGTTCGGATCATCATCGCGAGCGTGCCACCAACACCGAAGGTGACCATCGCGAGTACTAGGTACTGAACGCCGACCACCTTGTGATCGGTGGTGAACCGGAAGTAGCGCGCGATCCCCTGGTTCTTGCCGGCAAGGAACATCTCGTCGTCGTGGGTCAGATCGCGGCCCAAGAGCCAGTTGATCGGGGCTACGAACGCGCCAACCCCGATGAGGAAGCCGAGTACCCAGCCAGCCTCACCGGCGATGACCGCTTGATCGGTGCCCTGGTCGTTGGCCGCCCAGAAGTAATCTCCCAGCTTGTAGGCGACGATCGCAAGGATCACACCGAGTACGCAGCCCGTGACCATGTTCAACCGACGCATGATGCCGCCGCCGGGTGGGATATCAGTGGGCTTGCTAAGAACCGCTGCCTCAGCCATTTGTGCCTCCTGCGACCTTCTGGCCAGGCGTTCCGCCATGGGCAGTGATCCACTTGTTGAAGTCGTCAGCGCTAACAACGGTCACTGTGGTCTCCATGAACGAGTGGTTAAGCCCGCACAGCTCAGCACAGCGCACATTGAACGTACCCAGCTTCGATGGCGTGGTGATGGACGTTGTCATGACCCCGGGGTTTGCGTCGACCTTGACACCCATCTCGGGCAGCCAGAACGAGTGAATAACGTCGGTGCTGGTGACCTGGAAGACGATTGTTCGGTCGATCGGGAGCACGAGGTCGGGGCTACCGACTCCGCCGTCATTGTCATACGCGAAGGACCAGAGCCACTGCTGACCAGTGACCTTCACGACAAGCGGCGACGAAGTCGTCGGGATTGTGGTGGTAGCTGTGAGTTCGGTCAGGCCCCAGACCAGCAGGAAGGCCGTGAGGATTCCACTGACAATCACCCAGGTCATGGTCAGACGTGCATTTGACCGGATCGGGGGCCCGTCTTCTGGCGGGAGAGAGAGGTCCTTGTTGGGGCTACGCCAGTGACGCAGGCTGTAGTACCCGATACCCCACACAAGCGCCATCACCGGAGCAGAAGCCACCGCGAACACCATCATGGTGTCCTGAACGGCTTGCTCTGTGTCCGAAGCAACGACCGGCATCGACTCGTTGACCCACCACACGGAGAAGATGACCAAGATGACGGTCATCACCACAATCACGAGGGTGACCTTCTTGACCAGTTGACCAGCAGGCGTGTTGAGCCGCTCTCCGATCGTGAGCCGTTGGTCGTCGATCGGACGATCTTCAATATCGTTGCTCATTGACTACCTCCTCGCGCCGATCGGTCGTAATTAGACGACATGGAGCGTGCCTGACATGTATCCGTATGAACTCATGGCCTCACCGAAGTTGGCGTAATTGCCACCGCAGGGGAATTCACAGTTCCACGCGTAGTCGCCTGGGCCCAGAGTGACAAACTGGAAGGTGACGACGTGGTTTGGGCAGTCACTTTGCGAACAGGCCTCGACCTCGTCCGGCATGGCCGGAAGGGGAACGCTCACAAAGAGCGGGTCCAGCTTGTCGGACGGGAAGTTGTGAATCGTAAACGTGTGGCCGACATGATCGGCGTCAATCTTGGTGACGGTCTCACCGTCAACAGTCATGGTGCCGCCTACCGTCCCACGGACTTCAGCGAGGAACGGGTTCGGAATGGGTTCGCCAGTGTCGTACTGCTTGATGGTGACGGTGACAACGCTGTGCGCGGGCACCTGCAGATTCGTGGTCGGACCGTAACTAACCCAGTCCTCGTGTGGACCGACCCCATCGTTGCTCTTGCGCCAGGTGATGGCGGTCGAATCCGGATAGGCCGACAGGTCGAGCGACGAGGTAGAGGTTGCGCCAGCGATAGTCGCCGCGGCAGCCGTGTTAGTCGCCACGAGTAGCGGCGGTTCTACCTTGGTCGAGTGCAAGACAAGAACGGTAGCCCCAAGTGCCACTGCGCCTATCACGACCGAACCTAAAGCACCTACAAGTGGTTTCACGCGGATAACCAGACCCCTTCGGTCGATGTACCATGCGGACCAGACACTGTCGCAACAGAGAGCCTGCGTCAAGAGGAAAACACGCGTTGAACCGCAAGACTGCCGACTGAGCCGTCGTAACGCGGCGTCGAGAATCGGTCACTAGTTGCTCATTGCTGCGCCACCAACGGTAGTAACCCATTGCGGCAGAACGGTTCGCGAGACAATGATCTTTCCGGCCCCCGCGCTGGGAAGGTTCACGGCAAAAACGGCCGTGGCATCGTCGCTGGTCGCCCACGCTTCAGACTCGCTCACTGGGGCCAGCGAAGTCAGCTGGGAGGCTAATGCTCCCCTATCCACCCAGGCGGCCGATCCGGTCGTGTCAACCGTGACGTAGATTTCGCCACCGCCGTCACGCGGCACCGCAGCCCATAGTGAATGTGGCGCGCACGCGACCACCGGCGGTGAAGCCGCTGCCAAGGCACCACCTTTGGTCCACGGACCGTGCGGGCTCGACGATGAGTACAGGACAAGGCGCCCCGGCTCGGCGACCGGCACTAGCCACAGCTCATCGACGTGGCAGGCAGCAAGCACCTGGCCGGGTGCCGAATCGGCCAATTGCTGGTGCACCCACGTGGCGCCCTCATTGGTCGTGCTCCAGAGCACTGGGTGGCCAGCCGGGTCGGCGGCCCAGATCAGCCCATGCGCGCCGTCTGCGAAGTCGATCCCACGAGCGGGGCTCCCGAGGTGTGCCATCTCGGTGTTCACGACGCCGAGCACGGACCAAGCTTGCGAACCATCGGGCAATTGCGCGACCCGACCATCAGCCAGCACCGCCCACAGTGCGTGCGCCGACCGAGCCAGGCTTGATGAGGTGGGCAGCAACGCACCCGGGAGTTGGCTGGGAACCCACGTGCGCGCTGCGCCCCCCGCTTGGAGCACAGGCGACACCCGTAGCAATTGGTGGGCAAGGACGCCGACCCATAGCTGAGCCTGGCGGGCGAGCACCACGAGTCCGCCGTCGGTAGGGACGGCCATGGGCGTGCGATTGACGACGGTGCGCCAGCCGTCTGTAGTGCCGATAACGATCCAGCGGGCACCGCTCGGCCAGACCGCATAGCCGTTGGAAGCACTGGTCATCACGACACGCGACGCACGAGCATCACCGGGCTTGGCTGAGTTGGGCGAACTCCCACAGCCGCTGAGTAGTGCCACGAGCATGACTCCGAGCAGCAGGGTCACTGGGGCGGCGTCGCGAAAGCGGGACTGCGGCTGCCTCTCCCGCGGCCACGTTCTACCTGCCCTCATAGCTGCCCGCGCAGGGTGCTGGCGATCAGATCGGTGTAGCTCTGGGTCAGATCCTCACTCGCGGTGTCGTTCACGACAGCGAGTGCCTTACCGCCTCGATCGAAGATGTAAACCGACTGCGGATGCCCCACCATGCCCACACTCGGCAAGGACACTCCCTCACCGAAGGCGGCCAGCAGATTGCTGATCTCAGCATTGGTGCCCGTGGCGAAATGCCAACTCGGCTCGTCAGTTAGACCGTGCGCGTCAGTGAACGCAGCAACGTCCCTGACTGAGTTGAACACCGGGTTGATGTCGACCACCAAGATCGACACTGACGACGCCGAACTTCCTAGCGACTGCACTGCATTCACCAGTTGACGCGCGATCAGCGGGCAACTGTCGTCGCACTCGGGATCAAGAAAGGCAACCAACGTGAGCGAGCCTCGAAAATCGCGCATTGCGATGCGCTTCCCACGCTGATCGGTCAGGACGAACTCAGGTGCTGCGATTGGGCTCATCTCGATAACACCACCGCTTGCACCGATCGCGGCCTGGGAGGTCGGTTCGCCAATCAGCCCGAAGGCGGCCACCAGCGGTACCACGAGCAGACAAGCCAAAACGGCACCGCCGAACGGCCTGCTAAGCGGACTACCCGAAGTCGGCGCCGCAGTACCAACGGCAACCAGGACGCCAGCCCGTGCAAACTCAGTGTCCACGGGCGCCTCGAGTTCGCCGGGGTCTAGAAGTTCACCGGGGTCTAGAAGTTCACCGGGGTCAGCAGCGGCTCGTGGCCGCCATGGCCAGGCCGAGAGCAACAGGAGCGCCACGACAACTCCTGAGTTGGGATCCGTGCCCACTCCCCCGAAGATGCCGAAACCCTGTCCGAACCACCACGCAGCAAGGGAAAGCGCTGCCGCTGCGGGTGTAAGAAGGCGAGGGGCAAGGTTGAAGATGAGCGCGATCCCAAGCCCAGCAAGGCTTAGCACGAGCAGCGCATTGAACAACGCTGCGTGGTCTGGAACCACGTTCGCCCAGGCCAGCACCGGGGCGTCGGCCGGGCTTGGTATCCCGCTGAGGCCCACCTCGGCGAAGTACGAAAAGAGGCCCCGAGGAGTCAGCATTGGCGAACCCGGCATGACCTGCAACACGGCGCCGACACAAAAACTGACACCAGCCACGCCGCGCAGCCAACGCCCAGCACGCCCCGAATCCCATGAACGCCATGGCATCAGCAGGATCAGACTCGCAGCCGCGTAGAACACCGCCGCCCCTGGTGCACCATCGAGCCACGAACTGCCCGGCTCAGTGATTCCGCCTAGCAACTCCCCCACGACCCACACGAAACAAGCCCACGCGGCCGAGCCAATCAGACTGGCTTTCGCGAACCTGCCGGTACCGCCGAAAAGTATTGCGACACCGAGACCGATCTGGATCCAGATCGTGACCGAGTCGGCAGCGACCGGGTGCTGCAGCCACACCCGGGTGAACGGCTGGACGACCGCAGAAAGCCAGGCCGGCGCAGCGGCCAAGCCCGGAGCGATCGTCATCGAGACGAAGGAGCTTGGCATCGCCGGCTGCGCCTGCAATAAACCGTCGACGATCCAGAGGACACCTAGTGACAGGCGCAAAATGCGGCGACCCCGAGGCTCGTAAGCGGTCAACCGCGGCGAGAAGGAACGACCGTTAGACAGCCACAGAGCCAGCGTGATCAGCGCCGAGGCAACGAGCAAGACGGCGAACTGCACCGCCAGCGCGGCGTATAACTCGCTCGCCAACGCCGTGTTTGCCGCAGTCGGCGTGGAGCCCATAGCGGGATCGTATGTGCAGTAGCGGGGAACCGAAACGCGAGGCAATGGGAAATTCGTTCAAGGCAGGCGACACCAGCTCCACAGTCTTCCGGCTTTCCGCGCGCAGGCGGCATGCCTAGGATGCGATCTATGTTTCACCCGCCCATCGGCCTCGCGACGGTGGCGGCACACGCGCACGACTCGGCGCAGTCGGTCGGCTACTGGTCATTAAACTGGCCGCTGATCATCGTGTTGGTAGCCGCCGTGACTGCCTACCAACTTGCCGCTCGGGCGGTCACCGACCGTCATCCGGCGCGACCTTGGCCATGGCGACACAGCGCCTTCTTCCTCGCTGGAATAGCGGTCCTGGCCTTTGCCGCGATAGGTCCGCTGGGAACGTTGGATCACCAAAGTTTCTGGGCGCATATGAGTCAGCACATCCTGGTGATGATGCTGTCAGCCCCGCTGCTGCTGCTAGGTCAACCCGTGCTACTCCTGCTGCGCTACGTATCCGCCAAGACCCGGCATGACGTTGTAGTGCCGATCCTGCGCAGCCGTTTCGTTGCCACGATCACGCACCCAGCAGTGTCGTGGACGATATTCGCGGTAGTCCTGATCGGTTCGCATGTGACCGGCTTCTTCGAGTATTCGCTCGAGCACGACTGGGTGCACCACTTGGTTGAGCACCCTCTCTACCTCAGCGCCGGGCTCATCTACTTCTACCCGCTGCTAGGTGTCGGCCCCCGGACCAGCGCAATCCAGCCCTTCGCCAAGGTGATCTCGCTCTTCGCGATGATGCTGCCCGAGGTCGTGCTTGGATTTGCCATCTATACGTCAAGTTCGGTGCTGTACCCGTATTACGCAGAGGTGACACAGCGAGACGTCGGTCCCGCCAATGCACTCGACGACCAGCGTCTTGCCGGAGCGCTGATGTGGTCATCGGGGATGTTGTTCAATGCCGTGTGGATCAGCGTGGCGGTTTGGGAATGGCTCAAAGCCGAGGAGCACAAGGGGTTACGGGTGGATGCGGCCATCCGAGCCGAGGCGTTAGCAGAGGCCAGAGGCGAAATCGACTGACCCACTTTGCTCTCGCGCAATCCTGCGACGCTTGAGTCAGGACGTGGCCGGCGAGGCAGACATGGCGAGCGATTCATGCGCCACCGATTCGACCATCGACTCGAAGGTCGCCGCATCAACCACGCCGATCACACGCACCGCGACACGCCCCTCACGATCGAGAACCAGCGTGCTCGGGATGCCAGAGCGCGGCACAAGCCGCAGGCTCGCCAGCATCAGTCCGTCGCTGTCGACCAGATGTTCGTAGCCGTTAGTGCCTGCCTTCGCAGAAAAAGCGAGCGCGCCGGCTGCTGTGTCCTGCTCGTCGATGCCCACGAACCGAACCCCAGATGGCTTGGTGCGTCGAGCAACATCGGCAAGGAGAGGTGACTCCTCACGGCACGGATCACACCACGATGCCCAGGCGTTGAGGACAACAACCTGCCCTCGCAGATCCGCCAGCGATAACGACGTCCCCGTGAGAGTCGTGCCGTGCAAAGTCGGGATGCTCGGACGCTGCCCAACTGGAAACACCGTGACACCAACCGTCTCCGACGACGGGGGCGTCGAATGAACCAGCACCCCGGCGTCGCCCGACGAACATGCACTTAACGACAGTGCCGCGACCGTGAGCGCAATCAGTGGCCACACTGCGCGGGCGCGCCGACTCGACATGTCCAGCACAGTACCCCGCACCATCAACGAGTCACCACTGCGCGGTGGGGGTCCATTTGCAGGATCAGTGGCAGTGCTTGGGCGCTGAAGGCGCGACGTCGATCCCTGGGCTCCGACGGAAGAAACCCGCAGGCTTGAGGTGGAAGCCGGCCCGCTCGACCGGCATGACGGGCCAATCCTCGGTGCGCGGAATGTGGTTGGTGCCAAAGACATACCAAAGGACGACGTCGGTGTTGACAAGCGAACGGTCGGCGCTGGTCCAGTCGGGTAGCCCAGCCCCGCCCTCGTGTTGGAATGGGTAATCACCCGCAGGGTACCGTTCGGTCGCTTCGTTCGGAGTAACCCACAGGTGGCTGTACATGAAACCGGCCCGCTTTCCGATCACCGATTCCCGATGCGCCATCGGGTAGGTGGTGTGACCGGGCACAAGCTTGTAGCCCACCGGCTTGCCGACATGGTTAGTGCGGTCAGGATTAATGACCTTCCAGTATCGGTTCACGAATGGATCGACCAAGCGCTGCGCCGCGCTCTCCACCGTCAACACTGTCTCGCGAGTCGTATACGCGGCACCGTGCGGATTGTTGGGACCCATTGCCTCTGCCACTGCGTCGATTTCGACGACCGAATTGGCCGTGCCGTCGACATCTAGGTCCAGACGCGCGCAGAAGATGTGCTGATGGAAAGGTGCGAGCAACCCTGGCTCAATCTCGGTTGACGACGGGTAGTCCTTGCCTGGTTCAGCGGCCAACGTAAGCACGATGCCCGTGAGTTTGGCCTCGAACTCGATCGACCCATCCTGGTAGAAGTACCAGAAGTAGCCGTACTCGTAGTTGTTTACAGTGACGATCGACGAAGCCACGAATCGGCGACCGCGGCGTACTTCAACGTGACCCAACTCGTCCGTGTGCTTCCAGAGAATGCCGAAGTCCTCCTCGTGCAGACAGATTGCATTGGGGATCTCCCGCACCGCGCCATCCCCATCGGTGACCGCGACGTCCAGATAGACGATCTCGCCTAGGCAATCACATCCCAGAGTGAGGGAGTTCGTGTAGTTGCCAAGACCGAATTCACCTGTGTCGAAAGCGTTCTTGCGATACGCACCCGGACTTGGATCGCCGTAGGGAATCACGAGTTCGGCAATCGACATCCGGTGCGCAATTCGTCGCTCTGTACCTTCGTCGTCGAACCGGACGTCATGAATCAACAGACCTTCACGCTGGCAGAACCCGATTCGAAACTTCCAGCGCTCCCATGACACCTGCCAACCATCGACACTGAACGAGGCGCCATCGGGCTGGGTGATCGCGAGTTCGCGAAGTTCAATGTTCGCGCCAGTCTGGCTCGCGCGATAGGGGGCTGGGGTCTGCGGAATCGGAAAGCCTGGTTGGTCCTCGACCGCAACGACTTCACCCGTGTCGAGGTCGACGATCGCGCGCAGCCCGCCAATCGGGTGTGCGTACACGTTGGCCTCTGGTGTTGGCCGATGCCACATCGGCGTCCAGATCAGGCGGCGACCGTCGTCAAGGCCAGCCGGGATCTGCGCGCCGAAGGGCCAGGTCTCCATGTGGACGTCATCGGGCGAGGTAATGCCACGGTCGGCCAGCGCCTTGATCACCCGGGAGTCAGCCTTGGCGGCTGCAAGTGCGTCGAGGGCCTCGGGCCCGAGAACCGGTGAGAGTGCTCCCGCTATGTCGGTCCAGCTGCGCAGGTTTCCGTCGACGCCTACCACGGCCTCGCTGACCAACCCCGCCACGCGATCCCAGATCGTGATGCGGGCAGAGCGGTCGAGTTCATCGCCCTCGGACCAGTTACTGAGCTCAGACTTCGAGGGTTCCTCTAGCGCCACCATCGACACAAGATGACGCTCATCGAGACCTCGCGCAGCCCTAACGCCAGCAACGATCGATTCGAGTTCTGCCGCACTCAGCGGGTCTAACGGGTGACTCAACATGCCCCGAGGGTAACCCGACATTTACTAAATATCCGGCCCGGGTCATTGACAGGTGGCATTACTGGGCGGTTGGGTTCGCTTCACATGCAATTCACTTGGTGAACTGCCGCGATGGAAAGGTAACCATGGCCATCTCTGAGATCGAAACCCATGACCTAACTACGGCCGCTGCGCTCGAAGAGAAGTCGAAACTGCGCCGACACTTCGGCCGCTTCGACATCTTCTTCTTCCTCATCTGCGCCATCGTCGGAGTCGACACCCTCGGGCAGGTCGCAGCGAGTGGTGCGCAGGGATTCCTGTGGCTGGTCTTCCTGGGGATCTTCTTCTTCATCCCCTATGGCTTGTTGGTAGCAGAGTTGGGATCAACTTTCCCCGAGGAAGGCGGCCCCTACATCTGGACCCGCATGGCGTGGGGTCGGCGCGCGGCAGGCTTCAACGCGATCTTCTTCTGGTTCTCCAACCCGGTATGGATTGGCGCCACACTAGCCATCTTGGCCATCGCGGCCATCCAGACCTACTTCTTCCAGTTCGACGACGGCAGTGTGTGGTTCTACGTCATTGGCTTGATCTACATCTGGTTCTCGGTGCTCTCGGCAGTGCTGTCGTTCGGGATTGGCAAGTGGATCCCGACCGTGGGCGCCTGGTGCCGAATTGCCCTGGTAATCCTGTTCGGAACCACCACTTTGATCTATGCCAGCCAAAACGGCGTGCACTTCCCAAGCGCCGGCGACTGGACACCCACCTGGCCCGCATTCATCGCGCTTGTACCGCTGCTGTTCTACAACCTCGTAGGTTTCGAACAGCCCAGCTCTGCTGGCGATGAGATGAAGGATGCGAAGAAGGACGTTCCGTTCACGGTGATCCGGGCGATGATCGCCTCGATCCTGCTTTACGGCCTGCCGATCCTGGCCATCATCTGCGTTCTGCCCGCCGACCAGATCAAGGGCAATGGCGTATCGGCATTCCTTGATGCCGTCGACACGACCTTCTCGGTCTGGGGCGGAGCCCAGGACATCCTGATCAAGGCCGCAGTTGTCATGTTCATTCTCGCCGTCGTCTCAAGCGCGAGCACCTGGCTCATGGGCGCCGACCGCGCGCAGGCAATCGCCTGCATCGATGGCACCGGGCCGCTCTGGCTGGGTCGATTCTCCGCACGATTCGGCACGCCGGTCAACGTGAACATCACCTCAGGCGTCATCAGCACCCTGGTCTTCATCGCAGCCGCGCTCATCAGTCAAGGCAGTGCGGCCACCGCGTTCAACGTCATGCTCGGAGTGGTGCTTCTGTTCACCACATTGAGCTACATCCTGATCTTCCCAGCCTTGATCAAACTGCGGAAAACGCACGCGAATTTCGAGCGTCCTTACAAGATCCCTGGCGGCATGGTCGGCGTCTGGATTTGTGGTGGTCTCACGACCTTCTGGTCCGTCTTTGCCAGCCTGGTCGGGATCTTCCCGGGCCTAGGTGACGGTGGACTTCTCAACGACGCCGACCTTCCTGAAGGTGTATCACGCGGTGAGTACACGATGATTGCGCTCGTCGCGATAGTTGTCACGTTGGTAGTGGGCGCGGTCTTCTACCGAATCGCGGCACCAACCCGCGCGAACATGGTGGTAGACCCAGAATTGATCCACACGTCGGTCTAGCACCTATCGGCAGTAGCCAAGGGCCACTAGTGATTCACGGAATCGCTAGTGGCCCTTGGCATGTCAGTAACGTAAGTCAGTCACGCGCGCGCCACGCATGTCAGTCGCTTGCTGCCAACAGTCGCTTCTGCTCTGCGACGTCATAGTTCGGCGGCGGGTATTGCGGCTGCATGTCGCGCATGGCATCGACAAGCAGGTTGGCGATAATCCAATCGCGACTCCACTTATGGTCAGCCGGCACGACGTACCACGGTGCGGCGTCGGTGCTGCACGTTGTCAATGCTGCTTGGTAGGCGAGTTGATACTCGTCCCACAATGCCCGCTCTGCGAGATCCGCTGGGCTGTACTTCCACTGCTTGACCGGATCGTTCAGCCGCTCCCCCAATCGTCGCCTTTGCTCGGCTTTGGAGATGTGCAACATGACTTTGACGATGTGGCAGCCGCTGTCAACGACTCGCTGCTCGAATTCGTTGATGAGGCCGTAGCGCCGTGTCCACTCGGCCGCCGGAACCAGGTTATGTACTCTCACGACCAGCACGTCTTCATAGTGCGAGCGGTTAAACACATCAAAGCCACCCGGCGCAGGAAGTTGTCTTTCGACCCGCCAAAGAAAATCGTGCGCGAGTTCTTCTACCGTTGGCTTCTTGAACGATGTGATGCGCACACCCGCGGGGTTCACCCCACCGACAACTCGGCGGATGGTGCTGTCCTTGCCCGAGGTGTCCATACCTTGGAGCAATAAAAGCAGGGCACGACGTCCACCGCCCAGGCCCTCTGCGTATAGACGCTCTTGCCACACTGCCAATTCCGCGAGCAACACCTTCTCAGCAAACGCCGTGGCCAGATGATCCCCTGGCGCCAGGGAGATGTCAGCAGGATCGCGATCGGTCAACCGATCCCCCGGCCGGAACTCAACCCGCGCTCGCACTGAGGCAGGGTGCGAGTGTTTTTCCTTCGCCATGGCGCCTCCCTACCGACTAGTCCATGATGTAACCATGACGCCCACAGGAATCCTTTCCGGCATCGTCATTGGTCTCATCATCGGGGCATTAGCCCGGCTTGTAGTACCAAACAGCAGACCTCTTGGCTGTCTTCTTACTCTCATCATCGGTGTGGTGGGCGGCACAGCCGGCGCGGCCATTGGTGGATCGCAAGGTTGGAGCTTCTGGGTTACCGTCGCATTGCAGGTGCTCATCGCGGCTGTGATCGTCGCCATCTTCTCGATGTCCACCCGTCCACCTCGATAGACCCTCGACCTCACGCACTGCGCTCGCCACTGACACTCGTCTGTGCTGACGACCCCGGAAGGACCACCACGTGCAAGCCCTGCTGCCCGCGCACGCCAGCGATCTCACCGACGCGGATCTAGACGAGCTCTACGCATGGCCGGGATGGCCGAATCCGCAACCATGGCTGCGGGTGAACATGGTGTCGTCGATCGACGGGGCCGGTTACGCACCCGACGGAAAGTCTGAATCGATCTCGTCGGCGGCTGATCGTCGGATCTTCGGTCGGCTCAGGGGTCTAGCGGATGTCGTACTCGCTGGAGCAGGCACAGTGCGGGCTGAGGGTTATCGACCTGCGCAGGCCAAAGCATCCTTTGTTGACCGTCGCGCCGCAGCTGGCCAAACCGTAGTCCCGGCAATCGCCATCATCAGCAACTCCCTGATCCTAGATATCGACGCGCCACTGTTCACCGACGCGCAGGTGCAGACCATCGTGATCACTAGCGCCGCATCAGATCCCGATCGCCGAGCTCAGGTTGCCAAGCGAGCCCAGGTGATCGTGGCGGGCGAGCAAGGCGTTGATCTGCCGGCAGCCCTAGCGGCGTTGCACACCCAGGGGCTTACTCGGGTTCATTCAGAAGGTGGGCCACGGTTGCTGGCTGACTTCGTCGCCGCTGATGTGCTGGATGAACTCCAACTCACCATCACCCCCGTGCTTGCCGGCGGGAGTTATGCCAATAAGCCCTACGTGCCCCGAATCTTGGACGGAGCGCTCTTGGCCGATGCGCCACGCGGCCTCCGTTTGCATCACCTGCTCGAGGAAGATGGTTCGCTTTTCGCGAGTTACCGCCGAGTCGTGATCGAGGGCTGACTAGATCGAGGGCTGACTAGATCGAGGGCTGACTAGATCGAGGGCTGACTAGATCGAGGGCATGTCCCCCCTGTTGACGTTGCGGCCTAGGGTCCGCCCATAAAGTATTGGCTTATGCGTCTACCTGTCCTACCGACAGTCAAGCCGATGCTGGCCAAGCCGGTCTCAGACATACCTGCGCCGGATTCGATCCCAGGCGGGTTGGTGTACGAACCGAAGTGGGATGGGTTCCGCTGCATCGTCTTCCGCGATGGCGACCAGATCGAGCTCGGCAGCCGCAATGAGCGTCCACTCACCCGCTATTTCCCTGAACTCGTCGAATCGCTCCGACAAAATCTGCCGGAACGTTGCGTTATCGATGGCGAGATCGTCATCAGGACCGGCTCGTCGTTGGACTTTGGTTCATTGCAGAATCGAATTCATCCGGCGCAGTCGCGGGTGCAGATGCTTGCCGAGCAAAGTCCTGCCTCGTTCATTGCTTTCGACCTCCTAGCAATCGGGGACGACAACTGCATGAGTCTGCCCTTCGCAACACGCAGGCAACGCCTCGAGGTTGCACTCGCCGACACCTCCGCGCCCGTACACCTCACCCGAGTCAGTTCCGACCTCGATGAGGCACGACGGTGGTTTACCCAGTTTGAGGGCGCGGGCCTCGACGGGCTGATCTGCAAGCCACTGGCGGCACCCTACGTCCCGGATAAGCGCCTGATGCTCAAGGTGAAACACGCTCGCACTGCTGATTGCGTCGTGGCTGGCTGGCGACCGCACAAGCAGAGTGGCTTGCATGGCGAGCAGATCGTGGGCTCACTCATGCTCGGCCTCTATGACGCGCGGGGAACTCTGCACTCCGTGGGCGTCGCTGCGGCATTCACGATGGCTCGCCGAGCCGAAATGGCAATTGAGCTTGCGCCGCTAGGGGTGGCGCCCGAGGAGCCCCACCCGTGGTCGGATTGGGAGAGCGTCGATGCACATTCCGCACAGCGTCTACCTGGAGCAACGTCGCGCTGGAGTTCAGGTAAGGACCTCGGGTGGCATCCGCTACGACCCGAGCTTGTGGTCGAAGTGGCCTATGACGCCATGGAAGGCAACCGATTTCGCCATACCACGCAATTCGTCCGCTGGCGTCAGGACCGGGCTGCCGAATCGTGCACCTACGAGCAACTCGAGCGTCCTGTTCGGTACGACGTCGCGGATGTCCTGGTCTGACTCTTGCGTTCCGCGATCTGGGGTGTGTTAACCGCGCCAGGTGAGGCGCCAGAGCGCAGCTCGCTCCAAAGTGTCCGACACCGTGACCTGTGCGGTCACAACTTGGGCCGGCTTCACCGTCGCGACGACTTCATCCGGGATGCCGGGCGGCAACGCTGCGCAACTGGAGTCAGCGGCAAGACCAGGCTTGCGCGCAACGATTGTTCCGCTCAGCAGGTAGGCCGAGATCTGATCATCGACGCAGGGCAGACCACTCGGCGACGATGCGTGGCTGGTACCACCGACCGTCGCGATCAACCGCGAGTTCGGGAAGAGCTGACGTGTCTCAAGGCTTCCTGCGTATGGCGTTGCGCCATCCAGAGTTTCGTCCAGCAGCAAGATCGCGGGGCCGGCAGAGGTGCCAACCGACAACCGAGGACGCGCCGCCACAGGCCATGTCGCGCAGGGCGCGTTGTACCAAGCGTTGCCCCATGTCGCGTAGGGCGCACTTGTCTGCGACTTAACCGTCTCGGATTTCCAATTCGACCAAGTGCGCGACCACGGCGCATCTGCACAGATCGTCGATAGGTACGCGGCGTACGAGTTGTCGTCACCACCACTGCCGTACCACTCAACCAGTGGCGCGAATTTGGCTTTGTTGACCCAACCGGCGAGATCAGTCGCGAGCTCGGGCCAAAACATCTGCAAGTAGCCGGCGTTGAGGAAGATGTCAGTCATCTCCGACGGGCCGATGGCTCCTCCAGCAGGCTTCACCGCGAGCTTGTCCAACGTCTTGTACCAAGTAGCTTCGACAGCCGCCTCGGTCTTCCCAAGGTGGTAGACCGAGTCGTACTTTGCCATCCAAGCGAAGAACTTGGTCATGACCTTCTCGAAAGCTTGGTTCTGGTCCAGGTTGGATTGCTGCCACACGCTGCTCGCACCGACATTGCTGTCGAGAACCATGCGCCGCACCTGATTCGGGTACATCGTCGCGTACACCTGGCCCAGGTAGGTGCCGTAGGAGTATCCGTAGAAGTTGATCGTGTCCTGCTTGAGGGCCACCCGTAATGACTCGATGTCGCGCACGTTCTCTAACGTGCCCATGTGCGAGAGAAGGGTGCCGCCCTTCTTTGCACACGACGCGGCATAGCCTTGAGCTCTTGCGCGCCATGAGTTCTCAAGCTTGATCGTGCCGGGCACGTAGGCCGGCCGATTCGGGTTCAAGTAGGTGCTATCGCAGGACAAAGCAGGAACGCTGTCGCCGATACCTCGTGGGTCATAACCGATCCAGTCGTAGGCCGCTGCGACATCGGCCGGGAAGAAGTCCGCCATCATCGGTAGCCACTTGCCCGCGCCCCCAGGGCCGCCGGGGTTCATAATCATGACGCCCTGATAGGCAGCCGTCGTCGAGGTGTGCTTACGTCGCGATACGGCAATGGACACGTAGCCGGAAGCAGGCTTGGCGTAGTCCAAGGGCACTGACAACATGCCGCACTCGAACCCGAGTTGCGCCTCCAGACCGGTGGTGCACTTGGCCCAGGTGATCTTGTCAGTAGCAATGCGCGGGGCAGCGGAGGTCGAGCCATCGGTCGCTACTAGCAGACCGATCGATATCGCAGCAGCGCCAATCGCTGCGGATATTCGTATAGCTCGCATGACTCTCCCAC
Source organism: uncultured Actinomycetes bacterium (assembly GCA_903918645.1). Classification (GTDB taxonomy): domain Bacteria; phylum Actinomycetota; class Actinomycetes; order S36-B12; family CAIYMF01; genus Longivirga. The sequence goes on from CAIXFH010000084.1 coordinate 22,310, forward strand.
GCTTGGTGATGAGTCAACTATCAAGGCAAGAAGGGGGCGAGGCGGCTCGGCGTCACCTAGTCGGACCAGTACGACACGGTTAGAGACGGAAGTAGGACGCTCCGTTGAAGTCGAGCACGGCGCCACTAGCCCATTCGGAGTCAGGACCAGCGAGGAAGAACACTGCTTTGGCCACCTCTTCTGCCGTCGGAACTCGGTTGAACGGGCTCTGCCCGCGAATCTCAACGCCGATGTCGCCGATTAGGTGATCAGCCGCCATCTCAGTGTCAACAAAGCCCGGAGCGATGGTTGTGACGGATATCCCATGCGAGCCAAGAGCTTTGGCGATCGATTGCCCGAACGCCGCAATCGCGGCCTTGCTAGCCCCATAGGCCGGACCATCGGGCTCACCTCTGAAACCACCGCGCGAACCCACATTGACTATTCGAGAGCCCCCGCCGCGAGGCATGTGTTGAAGTGCGCACCAGGTTGTATTAGCGGCTCCAACCAGGTTGACACCCAGGGTGTCGCTCCAAGCCTGCTGCCAGTGCTCATACGTGGCGGATTCGATCGGGTGGGCGAAGAACACCCCCGCGTTATTCACCAGGACATCAATCGATCCCAGTGATGATGCAGCAGCGTCGACCATCAACCGAATCTGCTCAGGATCACGCAAGTCCGCCTGCACTGCGAGGTGGCCATCACCAATGAGTGAGCCAAGCACTTCGTCGGCGGCCGCAGACCCTGTGCTGTAGTGGACCGCCACGCGATCCCCTTGCTCCGCGAACTCTCGCGCGATCGCCGCACCTATACCGCGCGAGCCGCCAGTGACCAAGACGCTACGACCCTGTGCTGTCATGGCCAGAGTCTGTCACTGCTAGTCGCTCGAAGGCGCGCGACGTGCTCGGCTCGGCTGAACTCGTGTTGGTTCACCAGGCATCTTCGGATAATCGGGTGGATAGGGAAGTTCGCCAAGGCCATAGTCGCGTTCGTCTCGCGCATACCACTCGAGTAGGGGCGTGAGATCGAACTGCACATCGTCGATAGTCGAATGCGGATCACCAATCTCGGCGAACCTAGGGCCCACGGTCCGCACCGTGAACTCCTCGGGGACGACGTCGTCGAGTTCTGCCCAATGCACCGGTGTCGAGACGGGTGCATGCGGTGTGGCTCGGATTGAGTATGCCGAGGCAATTGTGCGATCGCGCGCATTTTGATTGTAGTCAAGCAGAATCGCGCTCCCCCGCTCTTCCTTCCACCACTGGGTCGTGACACGGCCAGGCATCCGTCGCTCGAGTTCGCGACCAACAGCAATCGCCGCGTGCCGCACGTCGGTGAAGCCCCAATGAGTTTCGATGCGGACGTAAACATGCACCCCACGTCCGCCAGATGTCTTGGGATAACCGGTGATCCCAAGCTCGGCGAGCAAAGCATGGAGTTCGTGCGCCACCACCACCGCATCACGAAAATCCGTACCCGGCTGCGGATCGAGATCAAGGCGAAGTTCGTCCGGATGCTCGACGTCTCCTCGACGAACCGGCCACGGGTGGAATGTGACGGTGCCTAACTGAGCAGCCCAGGCAATCACCGCGAGCGAGTTCGGCGCGACCTCGTCTGCGGTTCGACCCGACGGAAAGGTGATGTGTGCAGTCTCGACGAAATCAGGGGCTCCAGACGGAACTCGCTTTTGGTAAAAGGCAGCACCCTTGAATCCCTCACGCGTTGAAATCTTGGCCCCGTCAACCACTCCGCCCGGCCATCGCTCGAGAGTGGTGGGTCGATCGCGAAGCGC
>CAIXFH010000085.1 GCA_903918645.1 uncultured Actinomycetes bacterium
CGACGCGGGTTGCCCCACGGATCCGGCGTGTACTCCCGGTGAGGGAACCTGCCCACCCGAGTCAGGTACTCCAACTTCAACATGTACACCAGGCGAGGGCACGTGCCCACCTGATTCTGGTACCCCAGTTCCGCCATGCAGTGATGGTGCATCGTCCTGCACTCCAGACCCCACGTGCACACCAGGTGATGCCACTTGCTGCCCACAAGGCGAGGTGTGCACGCTGCCCATCACTGGTTCTGACGCGATGCGCCAAGGGCTGATCGGCGTGGGCCTTGTCGGTCTAGGCGCTGGCCTGTTCTTGGCCACACGACGTCGCGGCTCTCATCACTAAGACCCGCACCACGAAGACCTGCACCACGAAGACCTGCACCACATAGTGACGGCGCTGGCGTTGGCCTGATGGTCAGTGCCAGCGCCTTTGCTATGTGGTGGGAGGTGAAGCCGGCTCGCTGTTGTCGAGATGCTCGGCAATGGCGGCGCAGATGCGACCAAGGGCCGCGAAATCGCTGGCGCTGAGTTGGTCGACTAGGTGTTCGCGGACACCACCCACGTGGGTAGGAGCCGCGGTCACCAGCAGTTCCCAACCGGTGTCAGTAAGAATCGCATTCTGCCCGCGCCGGTCCTGGCTGCACGCCTCGCGTCGCACAAGCCCGACTTGCTCCAGCCGATCGATTTGGTGTGAGAGCCGGCTTCGACTTACCAGAGTGTGCTCGGCCAACTGACTCATCCGCAGCCGTCTTTCCTCGGCCTCGGACAGGCGAACCAAGATCTCGTAGTCGCCGATTGTGATGCCGTGCGCATCTTGGAGTTCGCGTGAAAGACGCTCATGCAGCAGGGTTGTTGCCTCAAGATAGGCGCGCCAGTGGCTTTGCTGTTCAGCAGAGAGCCACTTGGTCATGTGGCCAGGTTACGCGCTTGCAGAGATGAGTGAAAATCTGACCACCGCGCGCGAGCCCGTTGCCGATCCAGTGTTCAGACGGTCGTGAGGATTTCCGCACCCGTTTCAGTCACCAAGATGGTGTGTTCGAACTGTGCCGTTCGCCTCGTGTCTGCGGTAACGATGGTCCAGCCGTCGTCCCACATGTTCCACGCGTAGGTTCCCAGAGTGAGCATTGGTTCGATCGTGAAGGTCATGCCAGCTTCGATGAGGGTGGTCGCCGAGGGATCGTCATAGTGCGGAATCACGAGACCACTGTGGAACGCGGTGCCGATTCCGTGGCCGGTGAAGTCACGAACGACGCCATAGCCAAATCGCTTCGCGTAAGACTCGATCACTCGTCCGATGACGTTGATAGCGCGGCCGGGCGCCACTGCATTGATACCGCGCATTGTCGCCTCATGCGTGCGCTCTACGAGCAGTCGGGATTCTTCGTCAACCTCACCGACTAAGAAGGTGCCGTTTGTATCGCCGTGCACCCCATGGATGAACGCGGTGATGTCGATGTTGCAGATATCGCCCTCCTGCAGTTCGGTCGAGTCAGGGACACCGTGGCAGATAACTTCATTTATCGACGAGCAGAGCGATTTTGGGAAGGCTGGGCCTCGTCCGCTCCCTGGGTAACCCAGGGTCGAGGGATAGGCGCCATGGTCACACAGGAACTCGTGCCCCACTCGGTCGAGTTCATCGGTGGTGATGCCGGGAACGATGCTGCTGCCGACTTCGGCTAAGGCCTGCGCCCCAAGACGCCCCGCGATGCGCATCAGTTCGATCGTCTCGGCGTCCTTGACGTCGGATCCGATGGCACGCGCTGCCTTTTGCTTCCCAACATATTCAGGGCGAGGAATGTGCGAGGGAACTGGTCGCATCGGGCTGACGGTTCCAGGTGTTAGGGCCATGACACAGAGTCTAGGAGACTACGGCGCGATCAGACTCGGGCACGGTTGCCGACGCTGACGAAGTGGCGGCACGGCTGGCCGCGCGGTTTGAGCCGGA
>CAIXFH010000086.1 GCA_903918645.1 uncultured Actinomycetes bacterium
CCTCGCCCGTGTTGGACTTGGCGCCGAGTCGGTTCATCGCAATGGCCAACGTCTCGTGTGCCTCACCGGAAATCGAGCCGTACGACATCGCGCCAGTGGAGAACCGTCTAACGATCTCGGTGGCCGGTTCAACTTCGTCAATGGGGACCGGAGGACGCACGTCCTCGCGCAGACGGAAGAGGCCGCGCAAAGTCATGAGCCGCTCGGACTGCTCATCAACTCTGGACGTGTACTGCTTGAAGATGTCATACCGGCCAGCACGAGTTGCGTGCTGTAGCCGAAAAACCGACTCGGGATCGAAGAGATGCGGCTCACCTTCACGTCGCCACTGGTACTCGCCACCGATGGTGAGTTGACGGTGCGCTGGCGAAATTCCGCTGGTCGGATACGCGATCTCGTGACGGCGTGCGACCTCTTCGGCGATCACATCTAGGCCGATACCGCCAAGTCGCGAGGTCGTTCCAGTGAACCATCGATCGATCACGGTGTGTGAAAGTCCGATGGCCTCGAACACCTGCGCGCCGCGGTAGGACGCGACGGTTGAAATGCCCATCTTGCTCATAACCTTCAAGACGCCCTTGCCAAGCGCCTTTACCAAGTTGCGCACGGCCTTATCCGGAGCAAGACCAGTGACGACACCCTGGCGAACAAGGTCCTCGACCGTCTCCATCGCGAGATAGGGATTGACCGCTGCCGCCCCGTACCCGATCAGCAACGCCACGTGATGCACCTCGCGAACATCACCGGCCTCGACGATGATCGAGACCTGAGTGCGCTCCTTGTTGCGTACCAAGTGATGGTGCACACCAGCAGTGAGAAGCAGCGATGGGATCGGCGCGAAGTCAGCATCGCTGTCGCGATCGGAGAGCACGACGAACCGGTGCCCTGACGCGATGAGTTCGGACACCTGGGCGCAGATCTCCTCGAGGCGCGCAGCCAGGGCCTCTCCCCCGCCGTCGACCCGATAAAGACCCGAGACCTTGGCGGCCGAGAACCCTGGCAAATCCCCATCGAGGTTGACGTGCAGGATCTTCGCGAGTTCGTCATTGTCGATCACCGGGAACGGCAGCACTACCTGTCGACAATGCGCCGGGGTGGCCGTGAGCAGGTTCACCTCCGGACCGATATGACTCGACAGCGAGGTAACCAACTCTTCGCGGATCGCATCCAGCGGTGGGTTGGTGACCTGTGCGAACAGCTGAGAGAAGTAGTCAAAGAGCAATCGAGGCCGATCACTGAGCACAGCAATGGGGCCATCTGTTCCCATCGAGCCGATCGCCTCAGCGCCCGATCGCGCCATCGGTGCGATCAGAATCCGCAGTTCCTCCTCGGTGTAGCCAAAGGTTTGTTGACGTCGAACAACGCTGTCGTGGGTATAGACGATGTGCTCTCGCTCGGGGAGCGAATCAAGGTGCATGATGCCGGCGTGCAACCACTCGTCATACGGCGCTTCAGACGCAAGTTCGGCCTTAATCTCGTCATCGGTGACGATGCGGTGCTTTTCAGTGTCGACCAAGAACATGCGGCCGGGCTGCAGCCGTCCCTTGCTCACGATGCGCTCTGGGGCAATATCCAGCACGCCCACCTCGCTGGCCAGCACGACAAACCCGTCGTCGGTGACCCAGTAGCGACCGGGACGCAGACCATTGCGGTCTAGCACCGCGCCGATCAGTGTTCCGTCGGTGAACGCGACGTCGGCCGGACCGTCCCAGGGCTCGCTCAGCGTTGCGTGGAACTCATAAAACGCGCGCCGAGCCGGATCCATCTCGGTGTGGTTCTGCCATGCCTCGGGAATCATCATGAGCACTGCGTGCGGCAAACTGCGACCGCCCAGATGCAGGAGTTCGAGAACCTCATCAAACGATGCAGAGTCGGACATGTCCTCGGTGATGATCGGGAAAAGACGCGAGATATCACCAGGAATGACATCTGATGAGAGCTGCGCCTCACGGGCCTTCATCCAGTTGCGATTGCCCTGGACCGTGTTGATTTCGCCGTTGTGCGCGATGAGTCGGTAGGGATGCGCCAGCGGCCAACTCGGGAAGGTGTTGGTTGAGAACCTGGAGTGCACAAGTGCGAGCGCAGATTCGTACAACGGATCGGTGAGGTCAGGGAAGAACGGGGCAAGCTGACCCGTGGTCAGCATCCCCTTGTAGACGATCGTGCGCGCGGACAGCGACGGGAAGTAGACATCAAGCTCGCGCTCGGCTCGCTTGCGCAGGCAAAATGCCATTCGCTCAAGAGCCAGACCGTACACACGCCCGGCTGACGCGGTCACGATCAACTGCTGGAAACGCGGCATAACACTGAGGGCAGTGGCTCCAACGCCGGCAGCCTGTGCGGCGATCGGAAGTTCGCGCCAGGCAACAACCGAGAGCCCTTCCTCGGCTGCGATGACCTCAATCGCCTTCTGGACTGTGGCCGAGTCTTCATCGTTATCGGGCAGGAAAGCGATACCGACCGCATACGATCCGGCCGGCGGCAATGTGCCACCGGATTCGGCCAAGGCGGCTCGAAGGAACCGATCTGGTACCTGGGTTAGTATCCCTGCGCCGTCACCGGAATCTGGCTCGGATCCAGATGCTCCACGGTGCTCGAGGTTTTCCAGAGCTGTGATGGCTTGGGCCACGACCTCGTGCGATGCCTCGCCAGAAAGACGAGCGACGAAGGCAACGCCACAAGCGTCTTTCTCGTTCCCTGGGTGATAAAGGCCCTGGGCTGCTGGCATCGCCGACCGCATGGTCGCTCCCGTCGTTTCGCTCGCCTGGTACCCGCGCGTGGGGGGTGAATGGTCGAGCAGGTGGACGACGTTGGCCGCTCTGCTGGTCACAGGATAACCGACGAGGTAGGTGCCCAGGCAAGTCAGGGTTCCCGCGACGAACTCGGCCGAGGACTGAACTGGGGCCGGGGCTCAGACTGAACTGGGAATCGGCCTAGCTCAGGTAGCCACCGACGAGCGAGCCGACGCCGAAAGTGACTGCCGCAGCGGCTGAACCGATCAGTAACTGCCGGATCCCGGAGAACCACCAACTGCGAGTGGTGACCAACGACACCATGGCTCCGGCCGCGAACAGCCCAGCAAGGGAGAACATCAGCGACCACTCGAGGTTGGTCGCGCCGAAGATATAGGGCAGCACGGGGATTGCCGCACCGACGACGAAAGCAGCGAAGGAAGTACCTGCCGCGAGCCAGGGGTTGGGAAGTTCGCCAGGCGCCATCCCGAGTTCCTCCCGCGCGTGAACTTCGAGTGCGGCATCAGGGTTGCGACCCAACTGGACAGCGACCTGTTCGGCCAAGTCTTGGTCAACACCGCGTGAAACCCAGATCGCGGCAAGTTCGCGAGCCTCGGCTTCGGCATTGTGACGCAGTTCGTAGCGTTCGTTCTCGAACTCCTGCTCGGCGAGTTCGGCCTGTGATGCCACCGACGTGTACTCGCCAGCTGCCATCGAGAACGCGCCAGCCGCAAGGCCCGCGAGCCCAGCCAAGATCACTGCGGTGCGTACGTCGCCAAGCGCCGCAGTTCCACCAGCAACACCGGCCATCAATGCAAAGTTAGAGACGAGTCCATCCATCACGCCGAAGACTGCAGGGCGCAACCAGCCGCCCGTAACGTCGCGGTGGGAGTGGTCATGTGCCTCGTTGTCATTCACGTTACGACCGTACTCCAATCGGCTCGATCGCACCCCACGAGCCGCCTCGCCGCGAGCGCCGGCGCGACTGCGACTATGCGGTCACACCGCCAGCGGCTCCCACCAGCTGCTTCAAGGTTGCAGGGTCAGACAACTGAGACGAGGTGAGTTCGGTGCCATCGAGGAACCCTGCGGGGGTGCCGGTGACACCTTCAGCGTCAAAGGCAGCGTAGGAATTTGTAACCCATGACTGGTAAGTCTTATCGGTGTAGCACTTGTCGAAAGTGGTGTGCGCATCGCCGGTAATACCAACGGCAGAGGCCAGATCCAAGAGTTGTTGATCGCTCCAACCGTCGCCTTCACGCACTGCCTGAGTCGCGAACAACGCCGCATGAAATTCCGCCGCCTTGCCAGCATCGATCGCACAGCCCCATGCCATCGTGGCTCGAGTACTCGACTTGGGGTTGGGTCCGCTCAAGGAGGCTGCACTCTCGTCGAGAAAGACGGTGGGGCGCCACACGAGCGTGATATCGCCGGCATCAGCCATCGAAATAATCGCTGCACCATTCATGGCCTCAAGATCCCGACAGTAGGGACACTGGAAGTCTTCCCAGATGGCCAGAACGGGCTTGCCCGGTGCGTCGTTGTATCGGACACCCCATGGCTCTGGGGACGCTGCATCACCGATGCGACTTGGAGTCTTGGCCGATGCATCTGCCTGCGGGCCGGACCGGCTTTGCCCCAGGCCATAGAACGCGATCCCAATGACCGCAGCCAAAATGACACCGAGAACAGCAACACGGGGGCCACTGCCTGACTTACGCGCGACAGGCGCAGATCCGGAATCGGCCGCCCACGCAAACGGCGACACAGGCTCGGGCAAGCCAACGTCCGCTGCCGCGTGAGTGGTCGGCGTGTTGGGAGTCGTCGGGTCGGAAACAGCGCTTGACGGCTCACCGAATCCACCTTGATCGACACCGTCTGAGGGCTCCATCGACCCCTCAGACGACTGCTCGTCGGTCATGTGCGCTCACCCATTGAGCGCGCAGGTGCGATGCTCACTTGGCGGCAGCAGCGTCGCTGATCGCCTTCTCCAGCTTCACGGCGTCGTTCATAACCTCACTGGTGACTTCGGTTCCGTTGAGGAAGGCGGTAGGCGTTCCCGGGATGCCGTCATCGGAGAAGGTCTGGTTGGAGTTCGATGCCCACTGCATGTACGTGCCGTCCTTGACGCAACCCTCATAGGTCGAGTACGCATCGCCGGTGATGCCGGCTTGAGTACCGAAATCTAGAAGCTGCTGCTCAGTCCAACCGATGCCTTCGGTAGCCGGCTGGTTGGCGAACATCACGGTGTGGAATTCCTTGACTTTACCGGCGTCGATCGCGCAACCCCATGCTGCTGTGGCACGCAGCGAGGACTTTGAGTTGGCGGAGGTGACAAACTTTGCGTCCAAGAATGCGGTCGGACGCCAGATCAGGTTGACCTTGCCGTCGTCAGCGAGTTTGGTGATGTTCTTGCCCATCTTCGCCTCAAGCGCTCCACAACTCGGGCACTCGAAGTCCTCCCAGATCGCCAGGGTGGGCTTGCTCGCTGCCGTGTTGTAGACAACACCCCAGGGGTAGGTGCCACCGCTGGCATTGACTCCCTTGGGGACCGCAGCGTCAGCGACGATTCCAGTAACGGGTGCGTTCTTGTGGGCGCCGTACACGCCAACGCCGATGATTCCTGCAACAAGCGCCAAGATCACGACACCACCAATGATCCGGACGCGCCTATCGCGGCCGCGCTGAGTTGCCTCAGCCTCAGCCCGAGCTGCAGCAGCCTTTTCCTTGGTGGTCTTCTTGCTGTCCTTGGTGCTCATCGATGCGGCTCCGTAGTTGCGTGGATATGTGGTCGGAAGTTGTGTTGACGTCGAGGCGGCCTGTGCTGGCGGCCATAGGTGATGCGATCAGTCATGCTGCACCGACTCGCTCGCCGGATCGACATACGGTGCTCGGTCGAGGGCAAATTTGGTGAACGGCCAAGCGATGAGCCACACCGACATCCCGGTGAAGAGGAAGTCGCGCAGGAGTTCACTCGCGTAGCGCCAGGTCTTACCTGCTGCGTCGACATCGCCACCACCGCCGAAGCAGCCACAGTCGATCGAATAGCCGCGGATCCACACACTCGAGATGCCGACGATGAAGCCCATGAATAGCAGGGCGCTCGCTAGGGCTGTCCAGCGAGTGAAGAGTCCAACAAGGAGTAGCGCCCCAAAGCCAACCTCAACTGCGGGTAGCGCCCAGCCCAGGAAATCAGCCCACTGAGGCGGGAAGACTCGGTAAGCGATGATGGCATCGCGCGCACCACTGGGCTGCATCAACTTGATGATGCCGGCCCACAGCCAGACTCCGGCGAGGATCAGCCGAAAGCCGGTGCCGATCCAGGCGCGAACGTCACTGCGCATTTCCATCACTGCACGATCATCCCTTACTGCGTCGCTGAAGCCGTGTTTAGGCGAATGTGGGTCTTCGTGTCTGACGAACGACCCCCATGGCGCGGTTCCCTCATCAGCCTGCAGAAGCCCGACGTACGCCCAGGGCTAACTCGGCTGCCAGCCGACCAACGGCGGCGACACCATCGGCCGGTGTCGCGGCATCGAGTAACAGGCGAACAAACGCCGAACCGACAATGACGCCGTCGGCGTACACCGCGATATCGGCTGCCTGAGCTGCAGTTGAGACACCCAAACCGACAGCGATGGGCATCATGGTGAGTGGTCGCGTGCGCTCAACCAAGGCCGGTGCAGCCTGCGACACCGACGCCACACCAGTGACACCCATCAGCGATGCTGCATAGACGAAGCCTGTGGTGATCCCACTCACTACCGCGATGCGCTCGACCGTACTGCTCGGCGCCACTAGGAACACTCGGTCGACTCCGGCAGCATCTGTCGCTGCGATCCACGGACCAGCCTCTTCGGCGGTGAGATCAGGCGTGATGACACCGACTCCCCCAGCAGCAGCAAGGTCAGCGGCGAAAGCGTCGACCCCGTAACGCTCGATGGGATTCCAGTAGGACATCACCAAGGTAGGGGCGCCGGTCTCGGCTACCGCCTTCACCGTGGCGAGGACGTCGCGTGTGGTGGTGCCACCTCGAAGCGATGAGTCAACCGCCGCCTGGATGGTCGGGCCATCCATCAACGGATCCGAGTAGGGCAATCCGATCTCGACGATGTCGACGCCATTGGCGACCATCGCCACGATCGCGTCGATGCCACCTTGCACAGAGGGGTAACCCGCGGGCAGGTAGCCGATCAGCGCAGCGCGATTCTCCGACTTAGCGCGGGCGAAGGCGTCGTGCAGGCGGCTCACGCGCGACCTTCGGGCGCGCGGTCGCCGTCCATGATCCCAAACCACCGGCTGGCAGTTTCGACGTCCTTATCCCCGCGTCCCGAACAGTTGACCAGGATCACTGAGTCTGGGCCGAGCTTGCGTCCGAGCTGCAGCGTGCCCGCTAAGGCGTGCGCTGTCTCGATCGCCGGGATGATGCCCTCGGTGGTGCAGAGCAATCGGAATGCATCCATCGCTTCGGTATCGGTGACGGCTGAGTACGTGGCGCGACCGGTGTCGGCCAGCCACGCGTGCTCGGGGCCAACTCCCGGGTAGTCAAGACCAGCACTGATCGAGTGCGACTCGACGGTCTGACCATCGGCGTCCTGTAGGACGTACGAACGCTGACCATGCAACACCCCGACCGACCCACCAGTGATCGCAGCGGCATGACGTCCAGTGTCGATGCCGTCGCCACCAGCCTCGAACCCATAGAGGGCAACCTCAGGATCGTCGATGAATCCGGAGAAGATTCCAATTGCGTTAGACCCACCACCAACACAAGCGGTCACGGCATCTGGGAGGCGGCCGGTGAGTTCAAGCACCTGAGCGCGTGACTCGATGCCGATCACCTTGTGGAATTCGCGCACCATCTCCGGGAACGGAGCCGGCCCGGCAACGGTGCCGATGATGTAGTGCGTGGAGTCAACGTTGGTGACCCAGTCACGCATCGCTTCGTTCATCGCATCCTTCAAGGTGCGGCTGCCCGACATGACCGGACGGACCTCAGCGCCGAGCAGGCGCATCCGCGCAACATTGAGGGCTTGCCGACGGGTGTCCTCTTCGCCCATGTAGACGACGCAGTCGAGCCCGAAAAGTGCTGCGGCAGTTGCTGTTGCAACTCCATGCTGCCCGGCACCTGTCTCAGCGATAACTCGCTTCTTACCCATCTTCAAGGTCAGCAATGCTTGGCCGAGCACATTGTTGATCTTGTGCGAACCGGTGTGGTTAAGGTCTTCACGCTTGAGCAAGACCCGAGCGCCCCCGGCAGCAGCACCAAAGCGCAGGCATTCGGTAAGCGGGCTAGGCCGGCCGGTGTAGGTCGTGAGCAGATGAGTCAACTGAGCCTGGAAGGCAGGATCTGTCTTCGCAGCGCGGAAGGCGGCGTCTAGCTCATCCAGAGCAACGATGAGCGCCTCCGGCACGAATCGTCCGCCGTATCGACCGAAGTGGCCGCCAGTGTCAGGCATGGACGAGGGCAACGGGCCGCCCAACGAATCGCTCCTCGGAAGTGAGTCCGTGGTCATGTCATCTCCTCATCGGTCGTCCGGCGCGAATTCTTGGCAGACGGGTGCGCCCCTGCAGCGACGAGCTCGCGCACCGCACTTCGAGGATCCCCGCCGGTGACAAGACTCTCCCCTACTAAGACCGCGTCCGCACCCGCATGGGCGTAGGCCAGCAGATCGTGGGCACCGCGCACACCGGATTCGGCGATCCGCACACAGGTCGCGGGGATCAGCGGTGCGACCCGGGTGAACGTCTCGCGATCAACCTCGAGGGTCTTGAGATTGCGGACGTTGACCCCAATGACGGTGGCTCCGGCTTGCACTGCGCGGTCAGCCTCTTCAGGGTCATGCACCTCAACGAGTGGGGTCAGGCCCAAGCTGCGTGCACGTTCGACGAGAGACTCGAGCGCGTCCTGCGGCAGCGCCGCGACAATCAGGAGGGCAAGATCGGCGCCATACGCACGCGCCTCCCAGAGTTGGTAACTCGAGACGATGAAGTCCTTACGCAGCACCGGGATGTCGACGGCCGCTCGGACCGCAGCAAGGTCGGCCAGCGAGCCCCCGAAACGTCGACCCTCGGTGAGCACACTGATCACGTGGGCTCCCCCTGCCTCGTACTCAGTGGCCAGTGCCCCTGGGTCAGCAATCTCGGCCAGCACACCCTTGCTTGGACTCGCCCGCTTGACTTCAGCGATCACGCTGACGCCATCACCACGAAGCACGGCTTCAGCGTCGAGAGCCGCTGGTCGGCGGGCGACCATCTCTTTGAGATCGTCAAGACTGACGCGCGCCTGTCGCTCAGCGAGGTCGGCACGCACCCCGACCAGGATGTCGTCGAGCACAGTCATTGCGTCAGGCTATCCGCAGTGAGTGCCTGTGCGCAGTTCGGGGCGGATCAAGACGCCGACGAACCCAGCCATGAGAACCACTGCACTGTGTCGATGTTGCGGGCGACGGTGAACGCGACAACGAGTACCGCTGCGGCGAACACGAGTCGGCGATTACGCTCCCCGGCTTCGGGCTGCGGCGTTGCACCAGCTGATAGCAAGGTCGAATCAGTGGCGCTTGACCCGCCGACCCACGCTCTGCGAACCCAAAGCGCCCATACGATCACAGCTGCTGGGAGCACGACCAACACCACCAAGGCGTTGTGATCCAGGGCGCCAACGAGATCGCCGTGAGCCAGGGAATGCACCGCTCGGAGTCCTCCGCAGGCAGGACAATCGAGTCCGGTAGCCGCCTTGATCGGGCAGAGCGGATAGTGACCAGCCTGGTTGGGGTCGACCATCGCAACGAATGCAGTCGAGGCTAGAACAGTCGCCGCTACCGACAGCGGCGCAAGGAGCCGATGAGCACGGGGTGTCACGTCACAAGCCTAAGTCCACTGTGACCTTGACCGAAGAGGTGCTGGCCAACTGAACGAGCGGGCCCAACCAAATCTCAGGGGGTTTAGTGAGCCGCTGTATCGCTCGGAGTGCCCATACCCATCATGGCCATGACCTTGCCTACGGCACCGCCGCCGATCGTTCCGCCGACGCCACCAATCCAGAACACCGGCCAATTAGCTGTCATGACGCCATACGTACCGATCAGGAAGGCGATCGTGATGAGGGCCACGGCAGTCCAGGCAGCTGGCGTATTACCGTGCGACTCGTGCTCGGCGCTCATTCTCGGTTCCTTCCTAGAAGCTGACTCGCACATTGTGCCAGCAGGTGCCACGGTCTTTGCGCCGGGACTCGCGTTCGTCCTCGCTCACCGGTCCTGGCGATCAGATGGTGGGGTCAATTCCCTTATCGAGTTGATCCCACGGATTGGCCACAGGTGCCTCTGTCTGCAGGCTCTCGCCTTGCTCGAGTGCTGAACCACCAGCCTGCGCCTCGCGCGCAAAGCGCTTGCCCATCTGCGGCCAGGAACCGGCGAAAACTGTCGCGAGCGCGCCACCCGCAGCAATCACCACAGCTCCGAGGGCAGCCACAACCCACCACAAGCTGGTCGAGGTCATCGCCTGGGCCGGATCAATGTCACGACCTAGCCGGTCGGAGACAAGTGAACTGACGCTGTCACGCGAGCCCAGGCCAAAGGCCAGGGCTGACAGTGCGGAAAGGAGCCCAAGGATCAGCAGGACGACTCCGGTAAGTCGACGACCAAGTCGGCGGGTGGCCACCAATCCGGCGATGCCAGCTAGGCCCACTACCGCCACGGTCGCTCCGGCAGGCTCAATATCGCGGCCACTGAGGTCGACGGTCAGAGTTGGGAAGCCCTGCTCGGCCAAGATAGAGATCGACCAACTACGTCCGTATGCGAAGAACGCCAGGGCCGAGCCAATCGCCAGGGCGAGTAAGGCAACGCGGTAGGAAGTTTGTCCGGAGAATGCGCGGCGCTTGACCTCGTTCACGAACCCGCCGGTCGCATGGTCGCCGCCATCGCGACGGCACGCAGAACGGCTGCCGCCTTGTGGCCACACTCGAGAAACTCGCTGATCGGCACCGAATCGGCAACCAACCCAGCGCCTGCCTGAACGTGCGCAACGCCATCGATGATCACGGCGGTGCGGATGGCGATTGCGGTGTCGAGATCCCCAGCAAAGTCGAAGTAGCCGACAGCACCCGCATACACCCCGCGACGTACCGGCTCGAGTTCGTCGATGATCTCCATCGCCCGAGGTTTGGGGGCACCCGACAACGTGCCGGCGGGGAAGGTCGCGGCCAGGACGTCATAGGCGGTGCGTCCGGGTGCGAGTTCGCCCACGACCGTGGACACGATGTGCATGATGTGGCTGTAGCGCTCGATCGACATGAAGTCGACGACCTCGACACTGCCAGGCGTGCAGACCCGACCCAGATCGTTACGGCCAAGGTCGACGAGCATCAAGTGCTCAGCGCGCTCTTTCTCATCAGCAAGCAGATCCTCGGCATGTGCGGCATCACTTTCTGGAGTGTCGCCCCGCGGCCTCGAACCGGCGATGGGATGAAGCAGCGCGCGGCCGCTCTCGACCTTAACCAGGGCCTCGGGCGACGAGCCGACGATGTCAAAGGCCACTCGCTCGGACAGTCCGCCGTCGGGCCCTTCCTCTGGCACCGGTACGCGCACCAGATACATGTAGGGGCTCGGGTTCGTCACGCGAAGAACCCGGTAGACATCAAGGGAAGACGCTGGACAAGGTGTCGAGAATCGTTGTGAGAGAACGATTTGGAAGGCGTCCCCCGCGCGGATGTATTCCTTGCACGTGTCGACCCCGGCGAGGAAGTCGGCCTCGGACGTGCGCGCAACAACCTCGGCCTTGGCGTGGAAGTCATATGTGGCAGCCGAAGCAGCGGTTGAGGTCGCGAGGTCGCGCTGCATGTTGTCGAGGCGCCGCACTGCATCGGCATATGCGTCGTCGACCCGATCGTCGGTGGCGTCGTAGTTGATCGCATTCGCGATGAGCAGCACCGACCCGTCGTGGTGATCGAGCACCGCCAAGTCGGTGGCCAGCATCATGGCGAGTTCGGGGATCCCCAACTCGTCTGGATTGGTATCAGGTAACCGCTCCCAGTGGCGCACCACGTCGTACGACAGGTAGCCGACCATGCCGCCGGTGAGTGGAGGGAGTCCTGGAAGTCGTTCGGTGTGCAACGCGGCGACGGTGTCACGCAGCGCCTGGAGCGGGTCACCGTGCTCGGGCAGGCCGACCGGCGCGTGACCGAACCAGCGCACCTCGCCATCGACCTCGGTGAGCATCGCCGAGCAGCGCACGCCCACGAACGAATATCGAGACCAGGCCCTGCCGTTCTCGGCCGACTCGAACAAAAAGGTGCCAGCACGTTCACCAGCGAGTTTGCGGTAGAGGCCCACGGGAGTCTCGCCATCGGCAAGGAGTCGACGGACCACCGGGATGACTCGTCGGTCGCGCGCGAGTTCGCGGAAAGTCTCGACATCAGGCGAGACCCCACCTGCGAATCCGCGGGCATAGGGCGCATGGATGCTCATGTCGGCCCTTCTTCAGAACCACTAGTGAACAGGACGTCTGCATCAAAGCAGGTGCGCTCACCGGTGTGACAGGCCGCACCAACCTGGTCAACACGGAGCAGGATGGCATCGCCGTCGCAGTCGAGACGAATCTCCCGGACCAGTTGGATATGTCCAGACGTATCGCCCTTGGCCCAATACTCCTGCCGCGAACGCGACCAGTAGGTGGCGCGCCCTGACTCGATGGTGCGCCGCAGCGCCTCGTCGTCCATCCAGGCGAGCATGAGCACCTCACCGGTGTCACACTGCTGCGCAATCGCAGCGACGAGGCCGTTGGCGTCTGGCTTAAGCCGCGCCACGATGTCGGACCACGACTCCACCGGCTGCTGCATGCGCTCCATTGTGCCGGTTGCGCGCCCCGACGTCGCCACCGCGGCGCTGCGGCACGATAAGCGGATTCACGGGCGCGTGCCTACGATGGCACGGTGCCAACTCCTACGAAGTCATCCTCAGTTGCCCGACGAGAGCGTTACTCACTCTGCGACCTGCTCATCGAGGTGGGGCCAGAAGCGCCGACACTGTGCGCTGGCTGGACCGCCAGGGACCTTGCGGCACACCTGGTCATCCGGGAATCTCGTCCTGACGCCGGACTCGGACTCGTGATCTCCGCGCTCAGCGGCTGGACCGAGCGGGTACAAGCCGCTGCGGCACAGCAGCCGTGGACTTCGCTCGTGAGCGCCGTTCGAGCCGGGCCCCCACGCTGGTCGCCAGCAGCGATCCCTGCCGTCGACGCGGCAATGAACACGGTCGAGTACTTCGTGCATCACGAGGATGTTCGGCGCGGGGTAGCCGACTGGCAGCCACGTGAGCTCGACGATTCCGCCGTCGCAGAACTGTGGAATCGAGTCGGCCCGATGAGCAAGCTGCTGACGCGCCTGTCGCCAGTCGGCGTGGTCATCACCCCCACCGATGGCCCGGGCCTTGGCCAGGTTCGTCGCCTTCGTTCTGGGCCATCAGATGTCACACTCGCCGGGCCTGTCGGCGAGATCGTGCTGGCCCTTTTCGGACGGGTCACCCAGGGCCTTGAGTACCTAGGCACTGACGCAGATATCGCTGCGTTCAGGTCATACCCCAGGTAGTCGGTGAGTGAGACCACTTGCCGCACTAGACGTTGCTAGCAGCCGCTGACGGCTGACTTCAGCAACGCTGACCGTGGCACTGACCGCGACACTCGTAGTAAGGCTGATAGCTCTAACGTGTTGTGGCTGAGGGCGACCGCACCAGGTGACCGGCGCTGCGCAATGCGTCTTTGACCTCTGGGATGCCCAGTTCTCCGAAGTGGAACACGCTCGCGGCGAGCACGGCATCTGCACCAGCGTCGACCGCCGGCGCGAAGTGCTCGAGCCGCCCCGCCCCGCCACTGGCGATCACGGGAACACTGACTCGGGCTCGCACGGCACGGATCAAATCGAGGTCGTAGCCGTCCTTGGTGCCATCGGCGTCCATCGAATTAAGCAAGATCTCGCCGGCACCAAGTTCTACCGCCTGATGGGCCCACTCGACCGCGTCAGTGCCGGTGGATCGCCGTCCCCCGTGGGTGGTGACCTCCCAGCCTGATGCGGTGGCAATGCCAGGCGGACAACGGCGAGCATCAACCGAGACCACGATGCACTGAGATCCGTATCGCTGCGCTGCCTCACGGACGAAGTCCGGCCGCGCTAGCGCCGCGGTGTTGATGCCCACCTTGTCGGCTCCAGCGCGCAGGAGTCGATCGATGTCGTCAACCGTGCGAACCCCACCACCGACGGTCAGCGGGATGAACACCTGCTCCGCGGTGCGGCGAACAACGTCATAGGTCGTCTCGCGATTGCCGCTACTAGCCGTGATGTCGAGAAAGACGAGTTCGTCGGCGCCCTGCGCGTCATAAGCCCGCGCGAGTTCGACCGGATCCCCCGCGTCCTGAAGGTCAACGAAGTTCACTCCCTTGACGACTCGACCGGAGTCGACATCCAGACACGGGATCACTCGCACTGCGACAGGCATGACTCCAGCCTAGGCACTAGCGTGATGTCATGACCTCAGGGACATCACCCAGCGCCGAAGTTGAACGTCTAGCGGCTAGCACTTATCTAGCCCTCATCACGTACAAAAAGGACGGCACGGCAGTGGCCACGCCAGTGTGGGTCAGCGCAGATGCGACCACGCTGTACATCTGGACTGAGGCAAAGTCGGGCAAGGTCAAGCGAATCCGCAACCGAGGCCACGTGATGGTGGCGCCATCCGATAGCCGAGGGCGGCTCCAGGGGGCACCGGTAGATGCGAGCGCCCGCATCGTCGATGACCCTGTCGAGATCAAGCGCATCGAGGAAAGCCATAAAGCCAAGTACGGCATCGTCTACTGGGTATTCGATACCTACGCCAAGATCATGCGTCGCAACAGCGGCGGCCACGTAGGCATCGCGATCA
>CAIXFH010000087.1 GCA_903918645.1 uncultured Actinomycetes bacterium
CCATAGCGGAACGGCGTAGCCGTAAACATCGATCCACTCGTCTATCTGCTGCGGATAGCGCGGCGAGAAGGGCGTATCGCGTAGGTCTGCTGGCCTTGGCATCTCATGCTCCATGAGCTCTGTGACCAACATCGGTTGCGCCACTGGGATCCGTCGGGAGTGCGTGCCGAAAGAATCTATCCAAGTGGATAATTTGTCAATAGGCTTGGGATCACTAGGTTGCACGACGGGAGGCACAGTTGGCTGGCACAGCAGGATCCATCGACGACAGGCCAGGCTACGGCCAGGGTCGCGAGGCGCTACTTGAGGCGGCCGTTCATCTTGTCGCGACATCTGGTCTGCGCAACCTCACCTATCGCGCTGTTGCAACGAGGGCGGGGGTCACCCACGGGCTTGTACGACACCACTTCGGCTCACGGGATTCCCTGATCGCGGAGGCACTCCAATACGCGCTGAGGCGAAGCGTCGAAACCTCCTCACTCGACGTGGGCGAGGGTCAGCTCTCCGACTTCGCCTCCACACTCGCTGACATGGTTGCCACTGAGCCTGAATTGCAGGCTTTCCAGTTCGAGCTCGTTCTCGAGTCACGACGCAATCCTGAGCTTCGTCCACATGTTGAAGCCCTGTACGAGCACTATCGAAGTGCAACGCGTCAAGGGCTCCTGCGGCTGGGAATCGAGGATGAGAACATCGCGGACTTGGCATTTGCTGCACTCGACGGACTCGCCTTTGCGCAGACTGCGTTTGGAGATCGTGAGCGAACCGTCGCAGGAGTGATGGCCTTGCAGAAGTTGCTCAATGCGGTTGCCTCTGAGCAGGAGACCAAGAAAATTCTCAGCAAATGAGTCCAAAGCCTTGACTCACGGTCACTAAGGCGAAACCCTACAGATCATTCGGGCCCGTACGATTTTCCTAACCTCCGCAAACCTTTCTCGAGGAGAACGACATGTCGGCAGATTCCGCAACAAGTTCAGCCAGCCAATCGCCGGCTGGTCCCGCTCGCTTAGGTGGTGTAGGACGTAAGTTGTCGTTGCTCGACGTCGTGGCTCAGGCGATTGGGTTTCTTGGCCCCGTCTTCTCCATGGCGTTCCTTGTCCCGCTCGTAGTTGGCTTGATCAGCGTGACCGGACAGGGTGCGGGTACTGCTGCTCCACTGGCACTGCTTATCGCGGGGATCGGGATTCTCGGTGTTGCCTACATCGTGAGCCAGTACGCCAAGCGCATTCACGCCGCGGGTTCCCTCTATGACTACGTAACAGATGGTCTTGGCCCAAAGTTCGGAGCAGCCGCTGGGATGCTGTACTACGTCGGCATCCTGATTCTGGGTGCCGCGCTCCTGCCGCTTATCGCGGGCAGTATCCATGACACCTTGGCTGCCGAATTCGGCTTTACCGCAATTCCGGTCACGGGCTGGTCGCTGATCCTGTTGGTGTTAGTGGCAGTCATCAGTTATTTCGGAGTCGCTATTTCGACCCGCGCGCAACTGGTACTGGCGCTGCTTTCCATTGCGACAGTTGTGCTGTTCTCGTTGCACGTGATTGTTGCGGTCGGCTCTAAGAACGACTTTGGCCAGGCGTTCAACCCAAGCGCGTCGCCTACTGGGTGGAATGGACTACTTTTCGGAATCGTCTACGCCGTGCTGATGTACACCGGATTTGAGACGGCCGCAAACTTGGCCGAGGAGACAGAGAACCCGAAGCGTGATGTGCCGCGTGCAGCAATCGCGTCGGTCATTGTTGTTGCGGTCATCTACACGATCTGCTCGTACGCTCAGGTAGCTGGCTATGGCTTTGATCTGGGTGCGATGGGCCAGAACGCATCGGCGCCGCTGTTTGGCCTCGCTGCTCCTTCAGAGGCCGGTGGATACGGCGGTACCGCCATCAGCCGACTGCTCGAACTCGTCGTGGTGCTGGATATGTTTGCGGTACTGATCGGCTGCACGGTGGCGTCGTCGCGAGGCTTCTTCGCGATGGCCCGCGACGGCCGCCTGCCCAACGCTGTGGCGAAGGTGTCACACCGTGGAACCCCGCTCAACGCCAGTGTGCTGGTCATCGTGGTCTACGCGATTTGGATTATTGCTACCCGCCAGTTCATCCACCTGTTTGCCATCCCCGGCTACCCTCACTACTTCTCGATGTTTGCTTGGGGCTCGGCGTTTGGTGCTCTCGCACTTGCCACGATCTACTTCCTCGTCGCGCTAGGTGCCCTGAGGGGTCTGAGGGGCAACGACAGGATGTGGTTGGTTTACGTTGCGGCGTTCGCCGGGATGGGCGTGACTGGGCTCGGAGTCTTCGGCGCCTTCGACCAGGTGCCTCAGCCTGCCCTGAGTGCTTCATTCGCTGCGCTGGTTGTGTTCATCATTGGCCTGGTGCTGGCCTATGTGACACGAGGCACTCGGACTTCGCACCACGACTTCCATGAATACGGCGACCTCGCAACTAGCGAGCAGGGTCCGCAGAAGCTGTAATAGTTCTGTTCAAAGCGGGCCCTGTCGCACGTGACGGGGCCCGCTTTGACGTTCGGGATGGTCTTGGTTAGTGCGCTCTTGCGATCTCATTTACTTTGGTTACGAGTTCACGGCACAGGGCTGGAACTTCGGCAGCTTCGCGGACGAACATCGCCGGCTTGAAGCAGATCGTGGTGTAGCCCTGGGCCAGCTGACTCGGCAGCGATTCCAGTGCGACGTCGAGGTCGGCGATATCGTCCTGACTGGTGAACGTACCGCGGATACCGCCGACCATCTCGAGTTCGGAGATGTCCCGCCCCGCATCGCGCATGCCATTTGCGAGGGCGGCGAGATCGTCATCGCTGAGCGACCCGAATGGGTTCAGGCCGTGCCCATATCTGGCGATACGACGGATGAGCGATGCGTGCATTCCACTGCCGCCAAACCACAATCGCGGCCCGTCGGGGCGGTGCGGGCGCGGCTCGAGCCACACGTCGTCGAAGGTGTAGTAGTGGCCGTCGTGTCGGATGGGGAACGGCCCCCACGCCTTGCTCAGCACTTCGAGTTGCTCGTCCAAAATCCTGCCACGTTCATTGAACGCAACACCTAGCGCCGCATACTCCTCGGCATGCCAACTCACGGTCGGGATCACTACGAGTCGGCCCTCGGACAGCAGATCGAGAGTGCCGAGTTCCTTGGCGAGTAGCAAAGGGTGTCGCAGCGGCGCGATGATTGCACCAGCTACGAGGCGCAGGGTCGTTGTTGCCTGAGCGATAGCCGACAAGAGCACGATCGAACTGGGCCAGGCTGTGGCGGGGTCCTGATTTCCGGGTGCCGCGTAGTCACGACGATTAGCCATGACGCCGTTCGCCCCTGCCGTAGGCCCGAGCACGATGTGCTCGCTCACCTGCACGCTGTCGATGCCTGCTTGTTCGGCCGCCGCCGCCATTGCGATCAGGCCCTTGAGATCTCGCGAGTCAACTATGGCGTCGTTCTCGGTGAGCACCATGCTTAGCTTGATCACTGACACGCGTGGGTTCCTGTCTAGGCGGTGGTCTGGCTGGCGAGGAAACTGGTGCTTCCCACTTGGTCGCGATATGAATTAACGACCTTGAGCATGCCTAGGCCAACGACCGCAACTAGATCCTCGCCGCGGTGGTAGCCGATCACGCACTCTCCGTGTAGATCGCCTTCGAGTAGATGGATCCGATCGGGATCGGCAAGGTTGGTCATGCCGTAGGACTGCATGCGGATGTCGTACTGATCAGACCAGAACGAGGGCAACATCGACCACTGTGTCTGCGCCAATTCGTCGTAGCTCTCGCCTGCGAGGTAGGCCGACAAAACTGCGCTGGCACGACGTCCGGTGTCGGTGGGGACATTCCAGTGCTCGACTCTGAACGCACCCTCGTCGAACCGTGGATTCGGGAAACGCGCAATATCGCCAACCACCACAACGCCATCGACGGCCGTGCCATCGCGCATCGGCCGCAAGGCATTGTCGGTGAGCACGCCGTCGGTGAGGTCGAGTCGTTGGTCCTCGAGCCAGCCGACGTTGCAGTGCGAGCCGAGTGCTTCTAGGACGAAGTCGGCGCGAAGGTGGGTTCCATCGCTGAGGAGCACCCCGGTGACTTGACCCATGCCTTCAAACGCGGTCACCCCGGTGCCTAGATGGAAGACGACACCTTGTGCTTCGTGGCGATGTTGAAGTTCGATCGCGAGCTCGTAGCCCAGTGGCCGCACCATCGGATGTGGATCGATTGCGACACAGTGCACTGTGCAGCCGAGCAAGCGTGCGGTCGCTGCCACCTCGCAGCCAATGAATCCGGCGCCAAGGACCACGATGTGCGCTCCAGGCACGAGCGCCGCGCGAAGGGCGATGGCGTCGTCAAGGTTACGGATCACGTGACGACCACCGCTTGCCAGTGCAGGCGGGCCGGAGATGGGGAGTCGGCGCGCGGATACGCCAGTGGCGGCGACTAGCCCGTCATAGGACAGGGACGTGCCGTCTGAAAGCGTGACGGTGCGCGAGTCGAGATCGGCCGACTCAACACTTTCACCGAGTCGCCACACGACATCGGATGCGTTACCGCGAATTCGGAACGCCAGCTTCTCGTGTTGGATCTCGCTTGTGAGCGCTTCCTTCGATAGCGGGGGGCGGTTGTAGGGCGCCCAGGGCTCATTGCCGATGACAATGATCTCGCCCTCGAAACCCTTGGCGCGCAAGCCCTCAGCGCTGCGCAGCCCGCCGAGACCGGCGCCGACGACCACCACTCGCTGTGCTGTCACGAACTAATCCTGGATGGAAATCGCTTGAACGGGGCATACGTCGGCAGCATCTTCGACCGATGAGCGCATCGAGTCGTCGGGCTCGGTGAGGAGCACTACCAACTTGCCGGCGTCATCAAGCTCAAACACCTCAGGTGCAGCGAAAACACACTGCCCGTGGTCCTGACACAGGTTCATATCGACGATCACCTTGAAGGTCATGGCGCTTACTGCTCCTTCGGAGTAACGGTTGACGGGTAGAGGTCTTTGGATGGCGTGCGGATACCTCGGTACTCCCAGTCGCCCCCGAGCGCGGTCGACACTACTTCTTCGCTCTCAGAAGGCTGAGCGCCGACGTCGGTTCGTATGGGTGTGGGGCCAGTGACTATGTGATTGGTGAGCCGGCCCAAGCCTTCGACTTCGACCTCCACCACATCGCCGGGTTGCACAGGCCGTGAGTTGGCCGGCGTGCCGGAGAAGAGGAGGTCGCCAGGGGACAGCGTGATCGTTCGCGCGATGTCGGCAACGAGATAGTGCATGTCCCATTCCATCTCGGCGGTTGAGGCTTCCTGCTTCACTTCACCGTTGACGATCGTGCGGATCACCTTGTTATGGAAGTCCCAATCGGTGACAAGTCCTGGGCCAACCGGCGCGAGCGTGTCGCTGCCCTTCACCCGCAACATGGAACCAGCATCGGTATCGCGAAAGTCGTGTAATCCGTAGTCATTCCCGACCGTGTACCCCGCGATGTAGTCGCCGGCCTCGGCTGGTGAGATGTTGCGGCAGGTACGTCCGATCACGATGACGATCTCGCCCTCGTAGTTGAGCCACTTGCAGCCTTGGGGTCGAACTACTGCACCCCCGTGCGAGTTGAGTGCTGTGATCGGTTTGTGGAAATACGTTGGCGCCGCTGGCAGGCGAGTCATGAATTCGCGTGTGCGACTGTCGTAGTTCAGATGTACGGCGATGATCTTGCTCGGCTCAGTCGGGGGCAGATGCACCGCAGTGTCGACGCCCACTTCACGTCCGTCTGCCGCCACCAGGGTCGCGCCGTGTCGGACGACCTGCACGGCGGAACCGTCAAGCAGGATGCGGCGGTACTCGGTCACGTGGTGTCTCCTGAAGTGAGGTGTGGGTCAGGCTGAAGGTGGCGCTGTCCAGCCCTCATGTGGTCGGTCGAACCAGAGGTGAACCTGTCCGGTGCCAATCGAGTTTTCGTACTCGCCGTATTGCCTCGCTGGCGCTGTAACTGCAGTCTCGCCCAAGGCGCCGATCATCTGCAGGTAGTGGCAGAACTTCGCCTCGGGCTTGACCTTCAAGAACTCGGGCATCGTCGCCAAGACTTGTGCGTGGTCGCCATTTTTGAACCAGGCGATCCGTTCGTAGTCGGCCTCGCGGGCTGCCGCGGAGTAGATGTGGGACGGATCTCCTGATTCATGCTGACGCAGGTCACGCAGCGAGTGGAACGTGTGCGACAGCGCTCCAGAAGCGAGGAGGACGACCTTTCGATCACTTGCGGCGATGGCATCGCCAAGCGCCCGACCGGCTCTCAGGAAGTCCTCGGTGTCGCCTGTTTGGCACACGCTCAGCGAGATCCACTGCTTGTCGAGTCCGCGACCGAGGTAGTGCCACAGGTTGATAGTGGCGTAGTAGATCGGAAGGTACTGATCGTCGATAGCTGTGATCCACGTATCGCGTGCTGGTGCGGCCGCCGCAATCGCTTGCGCGAGTTCGGGATCGCCGCGAAAGTCGTAGGGGATCCGGCACATCCCGCGGGGGAGTTCCTCGGATGTGAACAGCCCGGCTCGACGATCCTGCGACGTGACTACGAACTCGACGGTGGTTGCCCAGTGTGAATCGAGAACCACCACTGTGTCGTAGTCCAGCGTGTCGAAAACTTCACCGCGCAACTGCTGGAGCCCCCCGACCAGGGAGAAATCCTCGCCCTCGTTGAGTTCGCGTCTGATGGTCTCGGGAAGCATGATGGTTGGCACATGCGCGAGCAATCCTGCACCGACGATCTCACCCATGGGCGGACCATCCCTTCGGCGCGAACACTGAGTTCTTTACATCACAGTAGAAGTCGAACGACCAGGTGCCGCCTTCGCGGCCAATGCCCGAACGACCGTTGCCACCGAAGGGCGCGGACAGGTCGCGGACGAAGAAGCAGTTGATCCAGACTGTGCCCGCTGACACGAGCGATGACACTCGCTCGGCGCGGTCTTGACTGCCGGTAACGATCGTGGCCGCGAGTCCGTATTCGGTGTCGTTGGCCATCGCGACACCGTCTGCCTCAGTGGTAAAGGTTTGTAGCGTGAGCACAGGACCAAAAACCTCATGACAGACGATCTCCATAGTTGGGTCGACGTCGGCGAAAACCGTTGGTAGGTAGAAGAATCCGCCCGTTGCTAGGTTGAGCTCATGATTGGGTTCGCCACCTAGTAGGACCGTGACTCCGTCAGACTTCGCGCGTTGGACGAATCCGTCAACGCGATCAAGATGCGTCTTGCTGACCAACGGACCTATGCCGGTTGATTCATCACGCGAGTCACCTTGGACTACATGCGCAGCCTTGGCGAGGAAACGACGTTGGAACTCTTCAGCGATCCCGTCTTGCACCAGGATTCGGACGGCGGCGAGGCAGACCTGCCCTGAGTTGTCGAACTGCTCAACCGCGATATCGACTGCAAGGTCTAGATCGGCGTCGTCAAATATCACTAGCGGTGACTTACCACCGAGCTCGAATGACACTGGAGTGATGTTGCTTGCAGCAGCTTCGCCGACCTTCCGCGCTGTGGGCACCGAGCCAGTGAAGCTGATTCGCCGCACGTCTGGATGGGCGGTCAACGGGGCGCCTGCCTCTGTTCCAAGCCCTTGCACGACGTTGAAGACACCGGCGGGTAGACCTGCTTCGGTTGCGATGTCGGCAAGCAGCGATGCCGTAAGTGGTGCCCACTCCGGCGGCTTGGCGACCACCGTGTTGCCAGCCGCCAGAGCAGGTGCGATCCGCCAGGTAGCGAGCATCAGTGGTGCGTTCCATGGAGTGATGACGGCCGTGACTCCGGCTGGGTCCCAGGTGATGTGATTACGGTGGCCGCGGGTGTCGAAATCGTCGTGGCTGAGAGTCAGTAGGTGATCGGCGAAGAACCGGAAGTTCATCGCGACCCTGGGCATGACGCCGCGTCGGTGTGAGCGAAGCAGCGAACCGTTGTCCATTGTTTCGACCTGAGCGAGATCCTCGAGCCGGGCTTCGACGCCATCGGCGATGCGATGCAGGACGGCGGCGCGTTCCGCGGGAGCGGTGCGCGACCACGTGACGAATGCTGCTTTGGCTGCGGCCACTGCAGCGTCAATCTCTGCCTGCCCGCCACGCGCGATGTCGGCGATCACCGTGCCATCAAGGGGTGAGACGTCAGCGAAGGTTGTGGCGCTGGCTACTCGTTGGCCACCGATCCAGTGGCGGGTGTCGACCTTGACTCCCGCGACAACTGCAGTGGTCACCATGTCGACCTTTCAAGAGGCTTCCCGATTACGGCACGGCAAGATATCGTTCGGAGCCAAACGTATTCTGCGAGCGGAGAGGCGTCAAGTGAACCGAGCAGTGCCGTTGGTAGCGATTCCAGCACGATTCGCCGCCTCGACTTCTGCGTTGCGCTACGGCGCCGTCGTCACGGCTCGGGCGCTGAGTGAATCTGTTCTCCGTGCCGGTGGCGAACCGGTCATGGTGCACCCTTGGGCACCCGATGGCAACGTCGATCCCTACGCGGTCGGACGTCGCCTTGCGTTTGCTGATGCCGTGCTTTTGCCTGGTGGCGGGGATCTTTCGCCCACGCGGTACGGCGAGACCGTAGCCAGCGATCACGTCTACGACGTGGATGATGAGCAGGATGCTTTCGACCTTGCTGTGGCCACCTGGGCCATTGCAGCGGGTGTGCCACTGCTTGCCGTGTGCCGAGGTATGCAAGTGGTCAACGTCGCTCTCGGTGGGTCACTTGAGCAGCATATGGATGAGCCTCATCGGCACTTCGTGCACGACGTGCAGGTGGCTGCTGGCTCTGCCCTCGCGGGCGTGGTTGGCCAGTCACCGCGTGTTTCGTGCTATCACCACCAGCGGGTCGACGTCGTTGGCGAAGGTCTACAAGTAGTTGCGCGTGGGGGCGACGGCGGAATCGAAGCGCTTGCGTTGCCGTCAGCGTCAGCGTGGTTCATGGCAGTGCAGTGGCACCCTGAGGATATGGCCGCAACAGATGCGACGCAGCAAGCGCTGTTTGACGGTTTGGTTGAGGCTGGCCGCGGGAAAACGTTGTGACTCAGCGCATCTTGGGGCTAGTCAGTCGGGGGAGTGAAGTCGTCGACCTGCGCCACCACTCGACGCAGCGACCTTGCCAGCGACGTCTTCTCGTTGGCGGACAGCGCAGACGTCACTCGGGCTTCCTCGGTGTTGAACATCGGGAACAACCGGGTCATGAGTTTGCGGCCCTTGGCTGTGAGCGCCACAAGGACGCGCCGAGCATCGTCAGGGTGCACGCGTCGAGTGAGGAGGCCGCGCTTTTCCAGTGTGCCGATCACGCCGGTCAGCGTGCCCTTGGAGATGCCCGCTTCAGTAGCAACGTGCCTCGTCTCGATGTCGCCCCAAATCCAGACGACCCAGAGCACGACCCAGCCCGTCCAGGTGAGGTCATGGGGCGCCAACACCGTGCGCTCAAGGTGATTTCGGATCGTGTTAGCTGCGCGGTAGACGTTCTGCACCGCGGCCATGGCGTCCATGTCGAGGTCCATACCGCTGAGGCGATCGGCCACTGCTCGCTCGGTTTCGGCAAGCGTGTGGTGGGCGCCGCTGTCGGCGTCGGCGGTCGTTCGCGTGTATCGGCTCAACGTCTATGCACCATTGTTGTCAGGGGCTGGGGTGGTTATCGTACGGCTAACGTTCGGTCCCAAACAATGCTGGATGACGGAGTGACGACGTGACAACTGGTGCAACGTCTTCCGGTGCGGCTGGTCTGCTCAATCAGGCAGTCATCGATGAAGCTGAGGACCTCCGTCGTCGGGCGCGATTCCCGGTGGGGGCTGCACTTCAGTTTGCCGACATGGAAGAAGCTGGCCGCGAATCGGCGCTCGATCGGCTGCGCGTTGCGGAGCCGGTGTCGTGGGTGCCAGCGTTGGGTGGCTGGTTGATCACGAGCCGCGCTGCGGCGCGCGACATGCTCGTGCCGAATGCTGGTGCCACAGTGGAAGTTGCCGAGAACCTTGTTCGTGCATCGTTGGGGACGATGATGCTCACCAGCGATGGTGCCGAGCACACACGTTTGCGCACACCGTTCGAACGTCCCTTTCGCGGCCAAGAGGCCGCTGAGTTGTTCACCCGCTACATCGCAGGCGAGTGCGATTCGTTGCTCAGGCCGCTTGTCGGTGTTGGTGCGGCTGGCTCGGCTGAATTGGGCGCTGCGTTCGCTGCACCGTTCGCAGTGCGGATGGCCGCCCGGGTTCTGGGCCTATCGCTCGATGACACTGAACTCATCGACAGCTTCTACGTAGCGTTCGCCGAGGGGATGGTGTACGACGGCGATCCAACTCGGCAGCAACGGGCCGATCAAGCTCGCGACGATCTGAACGAGATTCTCGCGCGTGAACTTCGCAAGGTTCGGGCAACGCCAGATCGTTCGATCACGTCGGTCGTTGCGCATGATCCGGAGACGGCGCTCACAGACGACGAGTTGATCGCGCAATTGCGAGTGGTGATGTTCGGCTCAATCGAGACCATCCAGGCTTCGGTGCTCAACACGATCCTGCTGCTTCTCCAGCACCCAGAACAACTAGCGGCCGTGCGTGCCGACATGTCACTCGTCGCAGGTGCCGTTGAGGAATCGCTGCGAATGATTCCGCCTGTCGCTTTCATTGAGCGGTGGACTCGTCTTGCGATCACGTTGGATGGCATCGACATTGGAGCTCACGAGTTCGTCGGTATGTCAGTGCTCGCCGTCAATCGTGACCCCGCGACCTTCGTCGATCCGTTGCTGTTCGACATCCGTCGGGGCAATGCTCGCAAGGCGCTGTCGTTTTCGTTTGGTGAGCACCATTGCCTTGGTATCCACCTCGCACGGCTACAGACCGTCACGGCGGTCACCACGATCCTCGAAGCGATGCCGCGGTTACGTTTGCTCGACCACGAGCCGCCAGCAGGGTTTGCCTTCCGTCGTCCAGCGCGTCTAGTAGTGGAGTGGGACTGACCATGACCGGGGATTTGGGCACACAGTGGGGCTCCTGGACTGCGTCTATCGCAGTTCGGGGCACATTCATGATGAAAGTGGGGGTGGAGGGGTGAGTGGGTTGGTGGATTTGAGTGATTTGGATGTGTTTGAGCGAGGTGAGGCTTGGCCGTTGTTTGATGTGTTGCGGGCCGAGCAGCCGTTGCATTGGAACGACGAGCCGTCGCCCAATAAGGGGTTTTGGTCGCTGACTCGCCATGCCGACGTGGTGACGGTTACCCGTGATGAGGCCACGTTCTCATCTGAACTTGGCGGCGCCAACCTCGAGGAACTCGATGCTGAGCAGATCGATGTACGCAAGTCGATGCTGGAGACTGACGGCGCTCGGCATTGGGCGCTGCGCCGACTCCTTCAGCATGAGTTCACGCCACGCGGTTTGGTCGGCTACGAGGTCTTCCTGCGAGGCCTCACTACATCGACCCTTGATGCCGCCTTGGTGAAGGGCGAGTTCGACTTCGTCAAAGAGGTCAGCGCTGACTTCCCGATCCGCGTGCTTGCTCGGATGCTCGATGTACCCGACGAACACACAGGTCAGTTGATCGAGTGGGGGAATCGGATGGTCGGAAACAGTGACCCCGACTACGCCGATGTACTTGCCGATTCGGACGAGAGCGAAGAGTTTCGGCTGCTGCCATTTCGCTCTCCGGCCGCACTCGAAGTTTTCGAGTACGGCCTAGAGCTCGCAGCGCAGCGCAAGGGCGGCACGGGCAAGGACCTCGTGACCAAACT
This sequence comes from uncultured Actinomycetes bacterium, assembly GCA_903918645.1. GTDB lineage: Bacteria > Actinomycetota > Actinomycetes > S36-B12 > CAIYMF01 > Longivirga. The sequence continues at coordinate 11,710 of CAIXFH010000087.1, forward strand.
GGTCAATCAGATACCCGAAGACGGTGTCCCGATGAGCGATCGAGATTTCCGTAACTACTTCTTGCTCCTAGTTGTGGCTGGCAACGAGACCACACGTCAGGCGATCTCGCACTCGATGAAGGCGCTGATCGATCACCCCGAGCAACTCGCATTGCTCCAGGCTGAGCCTGAACGCATTCCAGCTGCGGTCGAAGAGATGTTGCGATGGGCGTCACCGGTGTACCACTTCCGTCGCACTGCAACGCGCGATGTCGAGATGTACGACCAGACCATCAAGGCGGGCGACAAGGTGGTGGCGTGGTTCGCCTCCGGTAATCGTGACGATCGAGTCTTCGATGATCCCTACCGATTCGACGTGACGCGCACTCGAGTCGATCACGTCACATTCGGCAAGGGCGGGCCACACTTCTGCCTTGGTAATCAGTTGGCACGCATGGAGATTCGGATCATGTTCGAAGAGCTGATTCCCCGAATCCCGAACGGGCTGCAGGTAACCGGCGAGATAGCACGGGTGCGTAGCAATTTCATCAACGGGATCAAAAAATTCCCGGTGAAGGTGTAACTACAGCAGGTCTCGGTTGGCTATGCGGTCAAGAAAGCGGTCGACGAGCACATGCGTGCGTTCGGTGGCCGCGGAGTCGCCGACCTTGGTCTCGCGCATCATCTGCGCCGAGTCGATTCCGTGCTCGACCATGTACGACTCGCCGCCGTTATCGAGCCACGCCTGCAGCGTCTCGCTGGTGAGCTCGGGGTGGAATTGCAGGCCAAGGCTGCGTCCGAGTGCGAAGGCTTGCGGCCCAACTGGCGTGCGCGCGATCTCGACAGCGCCGGGTGGTGGCACGAACTGATCGTGATGCCACTGGAACCACGGGCCCTGGCCGACCACATCGGAGTCGTCGGTCTCTATCACGTACCAGCCCACCTCAGCTGCTGGGGCTCGGCGCACGCTGCCGCCCAATGCTGCTGCCAAGGCTTGACCGCCGAAGCAGATTCCCAGGATGGGTACACCAGCCTCATGCGCGGTTCGCAATAGTGCGAGTTCGTCAAGGATCCAGTTGCCGATTGTGGTGTGGTCAAAGACCGACCAAGCCGCACCCATCGGGATGATGACGTCGTAGTCGAGCGGATCGGGGAAGTCGACCACCACGTTGGGTGAGTCGAAGCGATGACCTGGCACGACATTGAACTCGACAATGTCGTAGCCACGCTCCGCCAGGCGCTCGCCCACTGGCCCCACCGGCGACACATGGTCCTGCTGGATGAATAACGCGCGCACCTGATCGCTCCTCTCGTTTGCACCCGAACGTACGGCGAATCACGCTACGGCGTCAACGCTTGCTGTGTGAGGATTGGCCCACAACGAGTCAAGCAGATCGGGGTGCCCGAGGGGCTTCCCTCAAGGGCAGCGAAGGGATATCTTTTCGCGAAGAATGTTTGGGTCCGAACGACCTGTGACCTCGGTTGGCTAGCGACCCCATCACAGGTTGACGAACAGGGAGAGCACGCTATGGAGCACGTCGACGTCAGCGGTGTTGTCAACGATCTTCGTTCGCGCGGGATCGACGTGATTCGGGTGTCGTACCCCGACATGATCGGAACCGACCGCGGGCGAGATGTTCTCATCGACGAACTTCCCAATGTCATGAGCCACGGGATGGCCTTCTGCCGGGCGGTCTTCCATACCTCACCGATGGGAGACGTGGTTCCCGTACAGGGCGGTCTCGAAGTGGGCCTGCCCGACATCAGTGCAAGGCCCGACCTCTCAACCCTCGCGGATATGCCTTGGGAGCCAGGCGTTGCCTGGTGTCTTGCTGACACCACGGTGCATGGTGGGCTCCCAGCCGAGGAGTCTCCGCGTTACGTCGCTCAGCAGGTTTCGGCGAAGCTTGGCGAACTAGGCCTGCGCGCTGTCATCGGACCAGAGCTCGAGTTCTTCGTGTGCGAGTCAGATGGCGCTGGCGGCTGGAAGCGATACTCCGACTACCCAGGCAACGTCTACGTGGTGGGCCGCAAGGGCGATCCCAAGGCACTGCTCATCAAGATGTTGCGATATCTGCGTGACACCGGACTGCAGGTCACCGCGGCCAACCATGAATTCTCAGCGGGACAGTTCGAGATCAATCTCAATCACTCTGAGCTCATCGATGCTGCCGACCGTGCCTTCCGAATGAAGTCCGCCGTACAGGAGATCGCTCGGCATGAGGATCTCATGGCAACTTTCATGGCCAAGCCATTCAACGATGAAGGAGGCAGTGGCTTCCATCTGCACCTTTCGCTTGTCGATGAGAACGGCACCAACGTCTTTGGCGATGCCGACGGCGCCGACGGACTCTCCGACATTGGGCGTCACGCCATCGCGGGTGTGCTCGCGCACGCGCCGGCACTTGCTGGGATCTTGAACCCAACCATCAACTCCTACAAGCGATTTGGCCCTGACACCCTCGCCCCTTGGTTGATCGACTGGGGCTTGGATAATCGCAGTGCGATGGTGCGCATCCCACCCGAGCGGGGCGGCTCAGCGCGCATGGAGGTTCGACTCGGTGACGCCACGGCGAATCCGTATCTCGCGATGGCCGCAGTGGCTGCGGCCGTTTACCTCGGTGTTCGCGACAAGCTCGAACCCCCCGCTGCGCTTGAGGGGTATGGCTATGTAGTCGATAGTGCGCCGATGTTGCCGCAGTCATTAGGGGAGGCCCTCGACGAGCTCGAGGCCAACACCGCGTTGGCCGAGGTGATTGGCGAGTATTTCGTCAGGTCCTTCATTACATACAAGCGCAAGGAGATCGAGCGATTCAGTAGGCACATCACCGACTGGGAGTTCCGCGAGTACGCCTATCACCTGTAGGCGTGCCACGTTCAGCTCGTGTAGTCCCTTTGGTTGGAGCAGATATGAGCACGTCGATTACTGAAGCGTTGGCCGCACCTCTCGCTGACCCGGATACCTTTATCGACGGACCGCCTTACGAGTTGTTTGCGCAACTTCGCGACGTTGAGCCTGTTGCGTGGACTCCTGAGCCGGAACCGCACAGCGGCTTCTGGTCGGTGACGCGTCACGCCGACATCGTGGCTGTGAGCCGCGACTGGGCCACGTTCAGTTCGGCACGTGGTGTGTCACTCGAGGATCTCGATGACGATCAACTTGAGCACCGCACATCGCTCATCGACACCGACCCACCAGCGCACACGGCCTTGCGCAAGGTGCTTTCTGGCGAGTTTTTGCCGAAGGTCATCAATGGGTACGAGACCTTCCTGCGCGGGATCGTGGCCAAGACCATGGATTCGGCGCTCGCTTTGGGTACTTTCGACTTTGTCGAGCAGGTATCAAGCGAGATCCCAGTTCGAGTATTGGCCCGCATGCTCTCTGTCCCCGATACCGACCGCGAGAAGCTCACATCCTGGGGTGACCGGCTCGTCGGTACATCCGATCCGGAGTTCGCCGATGCTCTGGCCGGCTCGGCCGCAAGTGACCAGTACCGGCTGTTGCCCTTTCGTTCACCAGCTGCTTTAGAGGTCTTCGAGTACGGTCGCGAACTCCAGTCGCAGCGACGAGCCAACCCAACGGGTGATCTTGTCAGCAAGATGGTTGAGGCCGAGATTGATGGTGAGAAACTCGCGCAACGAGATCTCGACAACTACTTCCTGTTGTTGGCGTTGGCGGGCCAAGAGACCACGCGGCAGGCCATCAGCCATGCGATGGAGACCTTGATTGAGAACCCGGCCGTGCTCACTCGATTCCAGGAGCAGCCCGAACTTCTCTCGGGGGCGGCTCTCGATGAGATGTTGCGCTGGGGGCCTCCCGTCTATCACATGCGTCGCACCGCCACCGCTGACGCGATGATCGGTGATTCGAAGGTGAAGCAGGGCGACAAGATCGCCATCTGGTATCCGGCGGGTAATCGCGATGAACGAGCGATTGAGCGGGCATCGGTTCTTGACGTCGATCGCTCAAGCGTCGACCTGTTGACCTTTGGGAAGGGTGGCCCGCACTTCTGCATGGGCTCGTTCCTGGCGAAGATGGAGTACAGAGTCACCCTTGAGGAACTTGTCGCTCGGCTCGATTCGGCCGTCTATGACGCACCGATCGAGCGGCTGCGAAGCAATTTCGTCAACGGTATCAAGCGTTTACCGGTGCGGGTAACAACGCGTTGATCCGCTAGACCTCGCGGTGCGCGAGTGTTGTGCCGCCGTTCCACGAGACGCCGACCTGACGGTAATACCCGCCGATGATCTCGTTGACGGGCAGTACAGACGCCAACTCGTCCCATGGGCTGTCGAACAGCTCTAGCTGGGCGTCGCCCTGCCAGCACGGGCCTAGGTCGGCGTCGTAGCCACCCATCGTGACTACTTCGTCGAGCGCCCAACCAGCACCGCGTTCGATGCCGCGGACCTGACGGTGGTGCACCATCGGCAGCGCGTTGACGAATCCGTTGGTCTCGCTTGGGCCGGTGATGGTGAGTTTTACCGTGGCCAACCGGTGGTCGTGGGCGGCGAGCGATCCGCCGAATCGGCCGCCGACATCGACTCGTGGTGCTGCCTTGCCATGGGGCATGGGGCGAGTCTGGAAGATCGAGCCGAGCTTTTTGGGGTAGCCCTGATGCACACCGCGTGCGATCGCGAAATCGCTGGTGACCCAGATCAGGGCACATCGTGAGTACGTGACGCCGGCGTAGACACAGCGCACCACCGCGAACACCTCTTTGTACTGACTGCGTGAGGGATCGAGCAGCTCGTCGAACGAGTCTGAACATGACTGCCAGTCGGCCCAGATGAGTGCGACAGCGCCTGGGTCATCGTCTGCCAACTCGAGATCGTCGGGCAGCAGCGCCCTGACATTGGCAGGGTCCGTGCGATATTCGACTGTGAGGAGATCCCCGCTGTAATGCCATGGCGGGGTGGGGATCAGTGCGCTTCTACCCGTGAGGGTGTACGGCGGGGCAAAGCCAGCAAACTCGGGCACGTCCGACTCCTATTCGTTTGGATCCGTACGAATAGTAGACGTACCCGAGCCTGCGGTCTACATCTTGATAGTCACGAGCGTGCTCGAGAGTTGCTCCAGAGCGCAAAGATGCCGACACCGGCGAACAGGACAGTGAGGGCTTCGCAGGCGAGCGAGGCGAGACCGAGAGCCTCATCCCATACGCCGATGTCTTCGGTCCAGTCCGGTAGCCCAGTGGTGCGTGTCAGCACGAATCCGACGAGCACGCTAAGCGAGAGCAGCCCAGCTAGACCCAAGGCCCACATCGTTGGGCGTACCGCCACGACAACAGCGAGGACGATCGCCGAAGCGATAAGACTGAGGAACATTGCGGCCGAGTAGGTCGGCTCGCGGCCGGGCATATCGATGACGTGGATTGCCGCGGTCACGAGCAAGCCCATTGAGACCAATGCTGCGGGTACCGCAACCGATGCGCTGAAGCGAGTCGGTGTGGCCGCAGTGATTCTGCGGTCTTCGGATCGACGGTCCAATCCACGGGCCGTGTACGTGTGTGACGCGTCCGTGTTGACCCCGGCAGTTGCGATTGCCATGTGTGTCTCCATCCCTACCTGTGAGTTTCCTGTACAGGCACGCTAGGGAGAGCGCACGTCGAAAAGGTGGATCGTGTTCCAAGATCACGTAGATAGAGCAATGATCTTGTATTTGGTCGGTGACTCTCAGTGCACTACGCCTGCTTTATCGGTGCGCGAGAGCACTGAACGCATGGCCTCAACCGTGCGATCGGCTTCTGCCTCAGTCATAATCAGTGGCGGCGACAGCACCAGATTATGTGCGCAGTCGCGCACAATAACGCCGGTTTCGCGGCGAATCACATCAGGCAGCATCGGCTGCAACATGGGTAGCGGCACGCGAGTTTCACGGTCGGCTACCAACTCGACCGCGTGCATCATGGCAACGTTACGAACCTCGCCGACGATCTCGATATCCATCAGCGACTTGAGCCCGTTGTTGAGATACGCCCCGATCGTCTTGGCGCGTTCAAGCAGGCCCTCGCGCTCGATGATGTCGAGGTTAGCCAGTGCGACCGCCGCCGCAGTGGGATGGCCGTTGTACGTGTACCCCATCGGGAAGCCGTAGTCACGCTGCAACGCATCGCCGACGGCGTCGGTGACGAGTACGGCGCCCAGCGGGATGTAGCCGCTCGTGATTCCCTTCGCGGTAACGATGATGTCGGGCTCGACGTTGAAGTATTGGGCCGCGAACCATTCGCCAACTCGGCCGTATGCGGTTACGACCTCATCGAAGATCAACAAGATGCCGTGGCTCTTGAGGACGGCAGACACCCGGGTCCAGTAGCCATCTGGTGGCACTAGCATGCCGCCGACGCCCATGATCGGCTCTCCGACCATCGCCGCGATGTTCTCGGCACCGAGCCGGGCGATCGTGGCTTCGAGTTCTTTGATCAGGAAGTCAGTGGGGTCTTCCCCGTTGAACAGCTCATGCCGGTATGGCCACGGCGCAGTGAGGTGCGCAACGTGCGGCATCATCGGGCCAAATCCGTCGTGGTAGACGTCGAAGCCAGACGCTGAACCGCCGCCGTAGCCGACACCGTGGTACGCATTGCGGCGGGCAATGATCCAGTTGCGATTCGGCTCGCCGTTGCGGAAGTGGAAATAGCGGGCCATCTTGATGGCGGCTTCGTTGCCTTCAGAACCGCCGCTCGTGAAGTACACCTGGTTGATGTGATCTGGGGCGATAGTCACTAGCCGGTCGGCCAGGGCGATTGCCTTGTCGTTGGAGAACTCCCAAAAGCTCGTGAAGTACTCAAGGGTGCTGATCTGCTTTGCGGCGACGGCTGCGATCTCGTCGCGACCGTGGCCGATTTGCGCGAGCCATAGGCCACCAGTCGCGTCGAGGTATTCGCGCCCTGAAGCATCGGTGAGGTTGCATCCCTTGCCGCTGGTCATGATCACGCGTTCGGTGGTCGTAGCCGGAAGATAAGGGTGAATGATGTGGGCCCGGTCGATGGCAACAAGTGTGTCGACGTCGTGACCTGTGGTGTTCGCGATGATGGTCATCTCGGTGTCTCCTACTGAGCCTAGTACCGGATCCACGTGGTCTTGAGACCAGTGAACTTCTCGAATGCGTGCAATGACAGATCGCGGCCAAAGCCAGATCCCTTGAATCCACCGAACGGCGTGGTTACCCCAAGAGCATCAACGGTGTTCACGGATACGGTACCCACGTGGAGCCTGTCAGACACCCGATGTGCCCGAGAAATATTGCTGGTCCAAACCGATGCGGCTAACGCGTATTCGCTGTTGTGTGCGATCGCAATCGCTTCGTCCTCAGTGTCGAATTCGATGACTGACAGGACCGGTCCGAATATCTCCTCGGTGGCCGGGGCGCTGTCGAAAGGTAAGCCAGTGATGACAGTCGGCTCGATGTAGCAGTCAGATCCTTCGATGGTGAGGCGTCGACCACCGGCAGCCACTGATCCGAGCGCAGCACCATCACCTAGATACTGCTCGACTCGGTCGGCGTGACCACGATCCACGAGCGGGCCCATCGTCGACTCGGGATCGAATGGGTGGCCCACCTTGATCGCCTTGGCTTGCGCCACTACCGCGGCGATGAACTCGGCGGCGATCTCGCGCTGCACCAGCAGCCGTGAGTTGGCCGAGCAGACCTCACCTTGATTGAAGAAGATGGCCCGGGCCGCGAACTCAGCGGCCTCGTTGAGGTCCTCAATGTCGGCGAAGACGAGGTTGGCGCTCTTCCCGCCGCACTCGAGCCACACCTGCTTGAGGTTGGAGGCGCCGGAGTAGCTCATGAACTTCTTACCGACCTCGGTGGAGCCGGTGAAGGTGAGCACGTCGATGTCTGGGTGCATGCCGATTGCTTTTCCGACCGTCTCGCCGCGACCTGGCACAACGTTGAGTACGCCATCGGGTAGCCCCGCCTCAGCGGCGAGTTCGGCCAAGCGCAGTGCTGAAAGAGGAGACTGCTCAGCCGGTTTGAGAACCACGCTGTTTCCGGCGGCGAGGGCTGGCGCTAGCTTCCAGATCGCCATCTCCAACGGGTAGTTCCACGGGATCACCGCGCCCACGACACCTAGCGGAACTCGTCGAACCAGGGCTACTGACCCGGGTGGGGTGACGGGGATCTCGCCCGCGAGCTTGTCGATTGCCTCGGCGTAAAACTGCAGGATCATCGCGCTTCCGGGCACGTCAATCGCGGCGGCTTCGGTGACCAACTTGCCCATGTCCAGTGAATCGGTGACGGCCAACTCATCAAGATTGGCCATGATCAACTCGGAGAGTTTCGACAAGGTTGCCTTGCGCGTGTCAGATGATGCGCGAGACCACACGCCCGATTCGAATGAGGTGCGAGCCGCGAGCACTGCCGAGTCGACCTCCGCATCACCACACTCTGCGACGTTGGCTAGTACCTTCCCGGTGGCAGGGTCAATGGTGGTGCTCGTGCGGCCATCACGGGCATCGACGAAAGCACCGTTGATGAATGCCTGCGTGCGCGGCACGAGGGAGTCGGCGATTGCCTGCCAGTCGGCGCGTTCGCGAGTCACGGAGTGGCCCTTCTGATCGGTGGACGCGGTACTACGGGGGAGTGGCGGTCTGACCTCATGGCGTCGCCGAGCCAAGTTCTTGTCGGAGTCGATTAATGAATGTTTCGGTCGCGTCACTGAGCCGCGCACTATCGCGACGCTTGACGAGCGCAATTCGGCTTGGTGGCAGATCGTCGGAAAGAGGCCGAGTGATGACCGCTCGCCCATCGTAGGTCGTGGAGCTGGCGGGTTTGGTGCCCAGGATCGTAAAGCCCATGCCATTGCCGACCATGCTGCGTACCATCTCGAAAGACCTTGAGCGATATGCGATTTGGGGGGTCAGCCCCAGGTGCGCGAACAGTGATGGGAAGTAGGTGCGCGAGGGCGGGACGTCGAGCAGGATCATCGGCTCGTCGACCAAATCCCGCAGCGACACCGTGGCTTGATGTGCCAGCGGGTGAAGTGCTGGGAGCAGAACGTAGGGCGGCACGTCCGCGATGACCTCGATGTCGAGGGTGTCGGGAAGATCATCGACGTAGGTGAGCAGGAAGTCGGCTTCACCCACGGCGAGGTGATGTACGAGTTGTGATTGGTCACCTTCTAGAACGCGGACATCGACCTCAGGGTGCGCTGTCGTGTGCAGTGCCAGCATGCGGGGGACGAGGTAGGGCGCAAGGGTGGAGAAGCAGCCGAACGACACAACGTGTTCGGCGTCGGCTTCGACATGCGAATGACGTCGGCTGGCTGATGCGCCGCCTAGGTTGACCGGCGATCCATAGGCACGGTTCGCGTAGATGAGGGACGGACCGGACTCTGCGACTTGGGCTTCCTCGAGTTCGCCGATGAACACGTGATGAGATCCGTAGCGCATTGACTCTTTGAGCCGACAGTCGAAAGCCACGAGTGCATCGTGGAGCGCTGGTGAGCCGGTAACTAGAGTTCGCCACGTGCCGACATCGAACTTCTCGCCGCTGTCGGTGCGGATTCGGCCAGCAAACGTGTCGGAGACGAACGCCTGTGAATCCCGAAGCACGTTAACGCAGAACACGCCGTTGGCTTTGATCGCCTCTGCCGCAGGGCTTAGGTGGTGCACGCACACCAGCAGCGACGGCCGCTCCGAGTCGGCTGAGACGGCGCTCATCGCGCTTACGGTGACGCCTGCTCGCCCCGCCGGGCCGTCAGTAGTGACCACGGAAACCGTGGCTGCGGCGCGGCTCATGCCGTCGAGGAACTTGGCCCGGGTCACGGCTGCACTCCGAGAAGGCGGTTACGTGTTGTGGTGTCCGCGGCAGCGTCTGCGATCGTGAGGGCGAGACCGGTTGCCGCGTCGAGCAGCGCTCGGTCGGCTGCAGCTGAGATCGCTGCTGCTGCAAAGGCATGCTGGTGGTTGACCGCTGGGGCTGAAGCAATGCCGATGTACGGGTGGATCGATGGAATGACCTGCGAAACGTTGCCCATGTCGGTGCTTGCACGACTCATCCGGCCAAGCCCAGTGTCGCCATCTGAAAACGTACGCCCAAGTCCTTCGGCGTTCGCCACATACTTGGCGAGCAGATCGTTGTCAGTGGTGAAGTCAACGTACGGCGTGCCGCTGTGCGCGATCTCCATCTCGCATCCGGTGGCGAGCGCACCGGCCTCGAAGCAGCGCTTGATCCGCGCGTACGCCTCATCCATCTGCTCCACGGTCGTGCCGCGCACATACCAACGTCCCTCGGTGACCTCTGGGATGACGTTGGGGGCCTCGCCAGCACGAGTGACGAGGCCGTGAACTCTGACGTCATTCGAGAGCTGTTGGCGCAGGAGACCGATTGCCACCTGCGCGATGGTGAACGCATCGCCCGCGTTAACGCCGTCCTCGGGATACGCCGCTGCGTGCGCGGCCTTACCGGTGTAGCGAACGTCGAAATGTGTGACCGCGAAAGGACGGGCAGCCGCGACATCCACGGGGCCGGGATGAGACATCACTGCTGCGTGGATCCCGGCGAACGCACCGCGTTCGAGCATCTCGATCTTGCCGCCTTCGCCCTCTTCGGCGGGTGTGCCGAGCAACGTGATGGTCAGACCGAGTTCGTCGGCAACTTGTGCTGCTGCGATCGCGGCGCCCACTGACGATGCGGCGATGATGTTGTGGCCGCACGCATGACCGAGGCCGGGTAGGGCGTCGTACTCGGCGAGGACTGCGATCGAGAGCGGACCGCTGCCATATGTTGCGCGCACTGCTGTGTCGAGGCCGAGATAGTTGGTTTCGACTGTGAAGCCTGCGGTTGCCATCGTGTCAGCGACCATGGCACTGGACAGGTACTCCTCCCACGCCACCTCGGGATTGGCGTGGATTCGACGACTGAGCGCTAGCAGTGACTCCGCTGTGCGGCCCACGCTGGAGCTGACAGCAGCCCGTACCGAAGCTGATGCTGTGCGTGGCTCAGTCGATGTGCTCATCGGTCATCACCGGGTACCCCGTAACTCGGTGCTGCTGAGGGGTTTAGCGCTCGGGTTAGATAGTCGCGTTTCTGCGGTTCCCACAGAGTCCAAAGGCCACGGAGATCCTGGATCGGGCTCTCGCTCCAGTCGACGCGCAAGTTGGTGGTGGGCCAAGGCGCCGAATCGCACACGAGAAGCCCGGCCGAATGCACCGGACCGGCTTCGCCGCCCAGTGCAAGTCCTGCCTCGAGAGCAGCGATCAGCCGGTGCTCAATCGGTGAGTCAGCGCTTGCTTCGAATGCCCGCACGAGTGCACCGAGAACCTCGATCGTCGCGAGCATGTTGCCCGCTGCAACGCAGTCCAGACCAACAGCGTCGCCGTTGGTGCCAAGTGATTGTGAGCCGCTAAACACGGCTGTGCCTCCGTGCGAATCCACGGCTGTGAGTTGCCGGAACTCGGGAAACTCAGCTTGCGAACTCACCTGAGCCATCGCATGAGCGGCTGTGAGCCCACTTTCGATGGAGTCGAGCAGCAACGGCCCGAGTCGGGGATCGGTGACGTTCTGCGTAGCTACCGCGCCAACTCCGGCGCGAGCGTACGCGCATCGTGATGCCACTGCCGGGCTCGATGAAGTAATCGCGACCCCGAATGCGCCCGTGCGTGCGCAACGACCAACGATGCTAAAAGTCATGCGCGCTCGTCGGGAATCACTGCGGTTGCATCTATCTCCACCACCCACTCGGGCCGCGCAAGAGCCGAGACGACGAGCCCGGTCGACACGGGGTACACGCCCTTGAGCCACTTACCCATCACGCGATATACCGGCTCGCGGTAGCGAATGTCGGTGAGATAAACAACAACCTTGACGATGTCGCCCAACTCGGAACCGGCTTCGTCGAGCAGCATCGCGATGTTGGCCATCGCCTTCTCGGCCTGCGCCTCGACATCACCGATGCCCACACTCTCGCGGGTATCGAGGTCCTGGCCGATCTGGCCGCGGAGATACACGGTGTTACCCGCTACAACTGCTTGGCACAGATCGTTGTCGAGTTGCTGCTCGGGGTAGGTCTCGCGGGTGTTGAACTGCCGGATCCTGCGGTGGGTCATGCGCGACCTTCCACGATCTGCTGTAACTTGACGACCTTGTCAGGAAGGACATTGTCAGAAAGGCCGGCAGATTCCTTGACGAACTGCAACGGACCGTCGAAGTCGAAGTTGCGGTAGACAGCCGCCAGGTGAGCGAACGGTGGCGACTGAGCGAACAGTTTGAACGTGAGCCGGTGGCCCGCATAGTCGCTATTGAGCAGATCGCGCCCGTAGGCCAGCAACTTGCGCCGATCGTCGGACTGCCATTCATCATTGATCGAGTAGTACTTCTCGAGCCACTTGCCCGATTCGGGATCCTGGAACGAGGCGTAGTCGGGGGTGACGCAGATCTGTCCACCAACGAGTTCGCGTGCGATGTGCATCATCGCTGGGAGTTGCGAGCAGGCCCAGACACGGCCGGTGTAGAGGAAAGACTGGTTGGGCATGAGGAGCCCCGCGGGGCTCTCTTCGGCCATGGCAATCGCGGCGGTGAGGTGGGCGTTGATGCCTTCGCGGTAGCACGCGAGTGTCGCAAGCTTTTCCTGCACAGCTTGCTGGCCATCGAGGCCGGTTTGCTTGGCGTTGAACATTGCCACGCCGATCATCTGGTCGGCCATCTTCTCGATACGTTGAACAAATGCGAAGGCGCTGTACCGATGCAATGTGGCGCGGATGAAAGTCGCCGCCTTGGTGTGCCGGTAGAACAGCACGTTCTCCCACGGGATCTCGACGTCGTCGAAGATCACGATCGTGTCGATCTCGTCGAAGCGATTCGCCAGCGGGTAATCCTCGATCGGCGCGCGGCCGGCAAACCCGGTGCGACAGATGAACTTCAGGTTGGGCGATCCGAGGTCACAGATGAAGCCGAGCGCGTAGTCGGAAAGTTCGCTGTTACCCCAGTTCGCAATCGTCGGCTTGGTGAAAGCCTGATTCGCGTAGGCCGCTGCAGTCTCGTACTTCGCTCCGCGGACGATGATGCCGTTGTCGGTCTCGCGCACGACGTGCAGCAGCATGTCGGGGTCTTGATCCTGTGGCGCCTTAGAACGGTCGCCCTTGGGATCGGTGTTTGCTGACACGTGGAATGGATCGCCGTAGCAAGCCTTGTCGATGTGCCGCTTGACGTTCTCGGAGTACGTGGAATCGATCTGATTGAGTACGTCCTGGCCGTCAAGTAGCGACCACATCTCGCCAACGGTCTCATCGCCGACTCGGGTTACCACGCCGCCGACATCATTCATGATCGCGTCGGTAGCAGAGCGCTTGTCCCACCAGTCTTGCTGGGTGCGCGGCGGCTTGGTGGTGATCGGGTTGATCTGCCCGGTCGTTTCGTCGGTGTAGGCCATGAGGCCGGAAGTGGACGGATCACTTGCCATGTCGTAGATGCGGGCACGAATATCGACGACGGGCTTGAACATGGGATGGCTTGGCACGTCGGTGACGCGTTCGCCGTTGATGTACACCTCGCGTCCATCGCGGATCGACTCGAGGTAATCGGCACCGGAACGAATCATGCGGCGTGCTCCCATGGGCGAGATGGATCAATTGTCGGTACATCCTTGCGGTACACCCCGGCCGTGTCGAACAGAACTATTTACCAGATTGATTCGGTTTCATCGATGCAGGGAGAACGCGCGAAGCGAGTTCGACGACGGCCTGCGATCTCCTGGTGGGCCGAGCACCGGCCACTGACATCAGCACGACCCGAAGATCGGACTCGGTCTTGGGAAGCGGTACGTGCAATGGAACGACGACGTACGGGAGACCTTCGAGCGAAAGTTCGGCATGCGGACGCAGGTTGAGCACCGCATAACCTAGGCCCCGAGCGACGAGGGCTCGCGCAAGCTCGGCACTTTGCGTGCGATAGCGGATGTCTGGGGTAACCCCAGCGGCAGCGTAGAGGCGTGCAAAGTAGTCGCGACTATGGGGCAGATCAAGCAATACGAGTGGTTCCTTGGTCAAGGCGGTGAGCGAAATGCGCTTTCGCGCCGCGAGCGCGTGGTCGGCTGGCAAGACCACGTGCGGGGCCACTGTGAACAGCAGCGTCGAGTCGATGTCGTCGTCGATGGTGAGGTCATAGCCCAGCGCTAGTTCGAATCGTCCGCTGTGTAGCCCTGCGGCGAGCCGATCCAGCGGCTCCTCTGTGGTCTCAATCTCGAGTCCGGGGAGTTCATCAGCAGCTGCGGACAGCAACTCAGGCAGGACGTACGGTGCCAGGATCGTGAAGCACCCGAGTCGCAACTGCCCAGTGACATCTCCGCCGAGGTGCGCGGCGAGCGATTGAAGATCTTGTGCATGGCCCAGTAGCCGGCGAGCCTCAGCAAGCACCTGCTCACCGGCCTCGGTCAAGGTGATCCCGCGCGCGTGGTGTCGGATCACGAGTTGTACGCCGAGGGTGCGTTCGAGATCAGCGAGTGCGGTCGACATTGCCGATTGCGACAAGTGCACCGCGGCGGCCGCGCCTGTCACTGAGCCGGAATCGGCAACCGCGATGAAGTACTCGAGTTGGCGCAGCGTGTAGTGCGGCGACCGACGCAGGATGTCTGCCCCTAGTTCCGGCGTATCGCTCACGGGTGCACGGTACGCCGCATCCGAGTCACACGACGCGAACCCTGGTGGATGGCGCGTCGAGATCAGAGTTAGCGCGCGGCTGCGAGTCAGTCGATGTGGAAGGTCTCGGTGTGGCCATCGACCGCGATCGCCTGCCCGGAAACCATTGCGGCCGCTGGCGAGGCGAGGAAGCGGCACATGTCGGCGATCTCGTTGGGCTGGACGAATCGCGAGATCGATTGCCCGCTGAGGTACTCGCGCTCGACGATCGCGGGGTCGACACCAGCCGCGGCGGCCTGTCGTTCGATCACGCCGCGCATGCGCGGACCATCGACTGAGCCAGGGCAGATCGCGTTGGCGCGGACGCCGAATGGACCCAGCTCGACCGCAAGTGACTTGATCAGCCCGATGACAGCCCACTTGGTCGCGGCGTAAGGACTACGCATGCCATAGCCGTACAGGCCGGCCGTGGACGAGATGCTGATGATCGAGCCCGAGCGCTGCGCCTTCATAGCAGCAGCGGCGCGGCTGCTGGTGAAGAAGTGACTGTCGAGCCCAACCGCTAGGCAGTCGCGCCACTGTTCGGTCGAGATGTCTTCCACGTACGAGGTTGGGCCGGCTATGCCAGCGTTGTTGACCAGCACATCAACGCCACGCCATTCAGCGAGAACGTCGTCGAACCACGAACCGACTGCGAGCGGATCGGAGACGTCAAGGGCAACGCCATGGAGTCGCGGATCAGCCGCAACCGCTGCACTCACGGCATTCGCGTCGATGTCGACGAAACTCACCCGAGCACCATCGTCGGCAAATGCGCGCGCGATGGCAGCACCGATTCCTGAAGCACCTGCGGTTACTAGGACTCGTTGGCGCGTTGACATCTCAGAGCCTTATGAGACTGCTCGGGATTCGAGCAGACGCAGCAACGTTCGAAGCGGTGAGCCGGTGGCCCCAGCGGGCCAGCCAGCCCAGGGTGCGGTGATGTAAGCCTTTGATCCGGTGTCCATGTGCACCCACGGGGTTGTGCCCGCAAATTCTCGTAGATACGTGGCCGCGAGCACCGATGAATCGATGATCGAGATGGTGCCGTTGACCAGGTCTGCTACGGGTGAGCGCATCATTTCGACGTAGCCAGGTACCAGCGGCATCTGCCAGCCTCGATCGCCTGCCGAGTAACCGGCCGAGAGGACTTCGCTCATCAGTGAGTCGTCGTTGGACGCACCGGCCCAGAGGTCGGGGCCGTAGCCTGCCGCATCGGTGAGCGTGCCGATATCGATAACTCCGGACGCGCCGACTGAGACGAGGTACGCGATACCGTCTGCGAGGATCACGCGGCCCTCGCAGTCGGTGTCTGCGACCTCGGTGGTCATTCCGTTGGGGTGAACCGCGATATCGCCTGGGCGAGTTGCATTTCCGCCAGGCATATTCTCGGTGAGCGGCAAGATCACGCGGACGCCCACGTCAAGGCCGAGACGCGCGGCGGCGCTGATTGCGGCGGCAGCGGCAGCGGCAGACGCCATGTCGGACTTCATCCAGTGCACTTCGGTCATCGGCTTCTTGAGATTGATACCACCCGAATCGAAGGTGATGCCCTTGCCGGTGATGCCAAGGGGCGCAGTCTGATCACCGTATGAGAGTTCGACCACCTGAGGTGGCTCGATGCTGCCCTTCGCGACGGCAAGCAAGCCGCCAAAGCCGCGCTCTCGGATCTGCTTCTGCGACCAGACGTTGACAGTGACGCCGGCATCTTGAGCATCGCGCTTGATCTCATCAGCCAGCATGGTGGGAGTCATGTGGCCAGGAGGCATGTCGGTGAGAGTGCGTACCCAGTTGGTGTGCTCGGCGGTTATCTGGCCGCGCACAACGGCTTCGCGCACAGGGCCAGCCTTGGCTTCGTCGGCCGAGACCAGAACCGTGATGCTGGTGGGCAGCGACTCGTATGCAGCGCGCGGCTTTGACTCGGGTCGGGGGCGCTCGAAGCAGCCGAACATGAAACCTTCGACTGCTGCGCGCACAGACTCGGCTCTATCGGTGCCAACTTGGCCCAAGGCCATCGCGACGCGACGACGTCCCCGCACGATGGTGCCGGCGCGGAGAGCGGCCGTGCGGATTGCGTCGGGATCCACTGCGGTTCGGGCGCCGAGCCCAACCACGATGATGGTTGGCGCTTTAGCACTCGTCGGTGGGATGACGACAGGAGCGTCATCGATGGCCCCGCGAAAGGACGGAGTGCCACGCACTGCAGCGACAAGGTCGACACCGCTGTCAGCGACTGCCTCAATTGCGCCAGCACCGGGCTTGCGGTCGGCGAAGAAGGGAACGACAACTACATCGGCAGCGGAGTCACTCGGACGTCCGGAAAGGGTTACGCGCATAGGGTCAGACTGCCATGGAGTGCGATCGTGGCATACAGCGCCACTCGCGCCAGGATGCGAGAACACCCAACGGGGTGGCGCCGAGGATGTTGCCGCCTAGGCTGTGCGCATACCGTCGAAGCACCTGATGTTGCCCACCCTGTCAGGCACGAGGAGAGGCCATCCCATGCGCGCTCGAGACTTAGGTATCACCCTTGCGGGTACGCCTGGACGCTTCAATGCGATCACTGACGTGCCTGGCGTTGAGGTCGGCATGGTGACGTTGCGCAGCGACCCCAGCGACCCCAGCGACCCCAGCGACCTCGGCGACGATAAAGCCGACACCACCGGCACAACCGACACCGACGGGTCTGCGGTGCGCACGGGCGTGACCGCGATCCTGCCGCTCGGACGCAGTGGTGTCACGACGTCGGTGCCCGCGGGCATCTTCTCGCTCAACGGAAATGGTGAGATGACCGGCTCGCACTGGATCCATGAAACCGGCGCCTTGACCGGCCCGGTGATGATCACCAATACGCACGCAGTCGGCACGGTGCATCGCGGGGTAATCGACTGGACCGCACGCAACGAGCCGGCCAAGGCATCGGAATGGTTGCTACCCGTCGTTGCCGAGACGTGGGACGGCTATCTCAACAGCATCAATCTGGCGAGCGTCACTGGCGAGCACGTGATGATGGCGATCGACACCGCGACAACCGGTCCAGTGACTGAAGGTTCGGCCGGTGGCGGTACCGGGATGAACTGTTACGCCTTCAAGGGCGGAAACGGCACTGCGAGTAGGCAGGTCTCGCTCGGTGGAGCGACCTATCACGTTGCCACGTTCCTGCAGTGCAACTTCGGTGATCGACGCGAGCTGGTTATTGCGGGTGTGCCGATGGGGGATCTGGACGTACCCAATCCAATGGATGACCCATCGTGGATCGAACGCGATCGCGTGCCTGGCGGTGCGGGCTCGGTGATCGCGGTCGTGGCCACTGACGCGCCACTCACTCCGCATCAATGCCAGGCGCTCGCCCGTCGCGTTCCGCTTGGTCTTGCACGTACTGGCACGGCGGGTGGTCACTTCAGCGGTGACATCTTCCTCGCCTTCTCGACCGGGAATCCAGGATCCCTCGATAGTGGTTTTCCCCTTCAGAGCCAAGACGATGTGGCGCTCAAGACGATGTCACTCGTGCCGTGGAACTATATGGACGATTTCTTCACTGCCACTGTTCAGTGTGTCGAGGAATCGATACTCAATGCGTTGGTGAACAACGAGACGATGATTGGTCGCAATGGACACCGCAGCTACGCACTGCCACATGATCAGGTGCGTACAAGACTCGGGCTATGAAACAGATGAAGGGCACGCCACCTAGGTAGCGTGCCCTTCATCGGAGCGATCAGTGACTCATCCGAGTCGTTATGACAGGCCGACAACCTTGCCGTCGACGAGGTTGATATTGACCGATGCCGGGATCTTGGGCAGACCAGGCATGGTCATGACGTCGCCGCAGACCATGACGACAAACTCTGCACCCGCTGACAGCCGCACTTCGCGGATGTTCACGTGGTGACCCGAGGGCGCTGCACGAAGGTGTGCATCGGTCGAGTACGAGTACTGGGTCTTGGCGATGCAGACCGGGAAGTGGCCATAGCCAGCCTCCTGCAGTTCCTTGATGTGGTTGCGCGTGTGGTGCGAAGCGGTGACCTCAGCCGCGCCGTAGACGCGAGTAGCTACTGCTTCGACCTTCTCCCACAGGGTTGCGGTGTCGTCGTAGACGAACGTCATCTCGGTGGGGTTCTCGCACACCTCGACGATGACCTCTGCGAGCTCGGCCGCACCAGCGCCACCGTCGGCCCAGTGGGTCGCGATGACAGCCTTTGCGCCGACCTCGGCGGTGAGCTCCTTGATGAGTTCGAGCTCAGCGTCGGTGTCGGCGAAGAATCGGTTGATGCTGACAACGCAGCGGATCCCGTACACGTTCGACACGTTCTCGATGTGGCGCTTGAGGTTCGCGAAACCTTCACGAACCGCATCGAGGTTCTCGGTGTTGAGTTCCTTGAGGTCGACACCACCGTGGTACTTGAGAGCGCGCACGGTTGCCACGATCACGGCAGCATCGGGACGCAGCCCTGACTTGCGGCACTTGATGTCGACGAACTTCTCTGCGCCGAGGTCGGCGCCGAAGCCCGCTTCGGTGACGACGTAATCGGCAAGCTTCATCGCCGACGCCGTTGCTACCACGGTGTTACAGCCGTGTGCGATATTGGCGAAAGGCCCACCGTGGACGAAGGCAGGGGTGCCTTCGAGGGTCTGTACCAGGTTCGGACGGAACGCATCCTTGAGGAGCACAGCCATCGAGCCCTCGGCCTGGAGGTCGCGCGCCGTGATTGGGTGCTTGTGACGGTTGTAGCCGATGACGATGTTGCCGAGGCGACGCTTGAGGTCCTCGAGTGAGGTCGCGAGACAGAAGATCGCCATGACCTCGCTCGCCACGACGATGTCGAAGCCATCCTGACGTGGGTAGCCGTTGCCAGGCCCGCCGAGCCCGACCGTGACATCGCGCAGGGCACGGTCGTTGAGGTCGAGAACGCGCTTCCAGGTGATGCGTCGAACGTCGATACCGAGTTCGTTCCCGTGGTGGACGTGGTTGTCGATGAGCGCGGCGAGCAGGTTGTTCGCGAGCTGGATCGCTCCAAAGTCACCAGTGAAGTGCAGGTTGATGTCCTCCATGGGCACAACCTGGGCGTAACCGCCACCGGCAGCTCCGCCCTTGACGCCGAACACTGGGCCGAGCGAAGGCTCGCGCAGGCAGATCATCGCGTTCTTGCCGATGCGACGAAGACCGTCACCGAGGCCGACTGTTGTGGTGGTCTTGCCCTCGCCCGCGGGAGTGGGGCTGATCGCGGTGACCAGGATCAGGTGAGCCTTCTCGCGCTTGGGCAGCGAATCGAGGTAATCGAGGCTGATCTTGGCCTTGTAGTGGCCGTAGGGATCGATGGCCTCGTAGGGGATGGCCAACCGTTCCGCGATCGTCTGGATCTGGGTGAGGACGGCGCTCTGTGCAATGTCGATGTCGCTTGGCACGAATTACTCCTTTGCCGCACGAGTGGCGGCCACGAGTTCGGGAAGAATGGTGTGCAGGTCCCCGATTACGGCGTAGTGCGCATAGCCCATGATCGGTGCGTCTTTATCGGTATTGATGGCAATGATGGTCTTGCTGGTACGGCATCCTGCTATGTGTTGTGTAGCACCACTAATACCGCATGCAATGTATAGGTCGGGAGCCACCTTGGTTCCAGTCTGACCAACCTGCTCCGAGTGGGGTCTCCAGCCGTTGCTTGTGACTACACGCGAGCAGCCGATAGCGGCGTCAAGCAGGCTTGCAAGCTCTTCGAGAATCGCGAATCCTTCCGGCCCACCAACGCCTCGGCCACCCGAGACGATGACCCGTGCTTCGGTCAGGCCAACACCGGTTGCGCCTTCCCCGACTCGGTCGAGAATCCGTACTGCGAGGTCGGCGTCAGATAGCGCCGGTGTGAACTCGGCGATAGTTCCTGTGCCTACAGCACTCTCAGCCCGCACGGCATGGGGTGCAAATGCGGCAAGCAGCAGGGTGGAATGTACGCGCGCGGTTTCCATGATGTTGCCACCCCAGCGGTTGCGTACCACTTGGTGAACACCATCGTTTCCGAGTGCGATTTCGAGGCATTCGGCAGCCATCGGAAGGTCGAGAATGGCCGCGATATGGGCCAAAACCTCGTTTCCTCTGGGTGTACCAGTAACCAGCACTGCGGCCGGTGAAACTCTCGAGATGAGTTCGAGTGCGGCTCGAGCCGATGCAACCGGCGTGAAATCTGTAACCGAATCGTGAACTGCCAGATGCACCGTGTTGGCTCCAAAAGAGGCCAATTCGCCCACGACGTCTCTTCCGGCGGCTCCTACTACGAGTACGTCGACCTCTGAGTCGAGAGCTAGAGCACCGCTGATTGCCTGCACTGACGTGGGATCTAGGACTCCACGATCGTGGTCGACGATGACCAAAATCACCTCAGATCACCCCAATGGTGCGGAAGAGTTCAACCAGTGCTGGCACTGCGTCGGCGCCGTTGCCAGTGCCGGTGCCCAGGATCTCCGCTGAGCGCTGTTCCTCAACTGCCAAGGCTAGTTTGACCTTCTCCAGTCGAGGTGCGGGTCGCTCGCCAGCGATGAAGTCAACTGACTTCTTGCGGGCTTTGATGCGGCCAGGCACCGAGGGATATCGGGGGATGTTAAGCCCATCCTTCACCGTGATCACGGCTGGCAACGAGACCTCGTAGATCTCGCGATAGGAGCCGACAGCACGCTCGCATCGCGCAACTCCGTCAGTGATCTTGAGGCCCTTGACGTTGGTGACCACTGGCCAGCCGAGAGCATGTGCGATGCGGATGCCCACCTGGAAGTCAGCGGTGTCAGCGGCTTCGGTACCAAGCAGAACGAGATCGTATGCGCCGTCTGGACTCCCAGCGCGAACCTGCTCGATGAGTGCCGACGAGGTGCCTTGGGGATCCCATTCGCCGCCATCGGTCTCGACGATGACGCCGCGATCGATCCCAACTGCCAGCAGTGACCTGATCTGTTCCTCGGAGTCGGCGACGCCCACGGTGATGACCGTGGACGAGCCGCCAAACTCCTCGACTAGTTGCACGGCCGCTTCCGCGGCGCACTCCTCATGTGGTGAGAGCGTGAAGCCCATCGACGCACCGCTCGTATCGATCTCGGTGCCGTCTGCCGTGAGCTCCCAGCGACCACCGCTAAGCGGTACACGCTTGGCACAAACTGCAATGTTCATCAGCTCATGATCCGCTCGTTGGTGGGGTCGAACGCGGCCTCGCTGGTTGTGAGAAGGACGCTGCATGGGTACTGCTCACCGAGGTACTCGACGAGGAGCTTGGTTCCGATCACTGCGTACTCGGGCGGCAGGTAGGTCATCAGGATGTGCTTGCCGATCGAGGGCGCTGATCCTGCACTGGTGACGTAGGAACGACGACCGTGTGAGTCGGTGATGATGCCACCGTCAGCGGTGAGTACGGGCTCGCGACCGAGCATGTAGCGCTTCTCGCCGTTGGCCGAGGTGTGATCGTCGACCGTCAGGGTGCACAGGATCGTGGCGGGAGCCTCATCGCGATGCTTGAGGTGCGCTGCCTTGCCGGTGAAGTCGGCATCCTTGATCTTCTTGGTCGACATGCCGGCCTCAAGCACGTTGTACTCGGTCTCGAGCTCGGCACCGTATGCGCGGTAAGACTTCTCGAGCCGACCGGTTGTGCCGTAGACACCGATACCAACCGGAATGAGCCCGTGTTCGACGCCAGCCTCGGCGATCATGTCCCACAGACGTGCGCCCTGTTCCATCGGCACGTAGAGCTCCCAGCCGAGGTCACCGACATAGGAGATGCGCGAGGCCAGAACGCGCAGCGGACCCATCTCGACAACGCGGCAGGTGCTGAAGCCGAATCCCTCGTGGCTCATGTCGTCAGTGGTGATTGCCTCGATGATCTTGCGAGCGTTCGGCCCCCAGATACCCAACGTGGTCATCGACGATGTGAGGTCGACAATCTGCGCGGTGCCATCAGCGGAGAGGTGGTCGCTGAACCACTTCAGGTCCGACATTCCGTGGGCGCCACCGGTGACGACACGGAAGTGATCCTTGCCGAGGCGCATGATTGTGAGGTCGCTCTTGTACCCACCGTTGATGGCCAGCACTGGCGTGTAGACGACCTTGCCGATAGCCACGTCCATCTGACGAACTGCGGTGCGCTGCACTGAGTCGAGTGCGCCTGGACCAACGATGTCAAAGATCGCGAAAGCCGTAAGGTCAACAAGGCCAGCGGTTTCGCGCATCTGCAGGTGCTCTGCGTTGATGATCGGTGACCACCAGCGCGAGTCCCACTCGGAAGTGCGTGGCATCACGGCGTCGCCGAACTTCTCGACCAGTGCGGCGTTGCTCTCGTACCAGAACGGACGCTCCCAGCCGACTGTCTCGTAGAACACGGCGCCGAGTGCCTGCTCGCGTGAGTAGTACGGCGAGAGTCGGACGTTGCGGTTGCTCGCCCACTGCTCGCCGGGGTGCACGATGCCGTAGGTCTTGTTGAAGCCTTCGTTGGCGCGGGCCTGGACATGCTCGACAGTCTTTTGGTGGTCGTGAAAGCGCGAGATGTCAGAGGTGTGGAGGTCGATCTCGCTGTGCCCCAGCACCATCCATTCAGCGATGCACTTGCCAGCGCCCGGACCTTCCTTGACCCACACCGCTGCGGCCGCCCACAACTTCTTAACCTCGGGGGACTCGCCCATGATGGGCATGCCATCGGGGGTCAGCGACAGGATGCCGTTGATCGCGTACTTCTCGCCGACAGTCTCGTCGCCGACGATGTCAGGCATGAGTTCGAGCGCCTGCTCGTCCTGCAGGTCGAAGTCTTCCTGGGTGAACGGGAACTCGGTGGGCGAGAGCGCCGCCGCTGCGTTCGAGGGCAGGTCTTCAGCTGAATAAAGGATCGGGCGGTGTGCGTACGAGCCGATCTCCAGGCCCGAGCCGTGCTGACGCTCGTACATGTTGGTGTCCATGTCGCGAACGATCGGCCACTCGATATCGCCCTTGGCATCGGCGAAGAACGGCGCGGGGCCGATGTCCTTCATTTGGTGCACGGCAGGGGTGAGCGGGATCGATACTCCGGCCATTGCGCCGATGCGCCGACTCCAGCAACCACAAGCGATGACGACGTACTCGGTGTCGATGTCTCCCTTGTCTGTGCGCACGCGCTTGACGGTTCCGCCTTCGACGTCGATGCCAGTTACCTCGACGTTGCCTATCGAGGTGAGGGCGCCCATCGCCTGTCCGCGCTCTCGCATGATCGTGCCGGCGCGCACTGAGTCAACGACTCCGACGCTCGGGGTGTAGAACCCACCGATAATCACCGATTCGTCCATGAATGGCACGAGCTCCTTGCAGCGAGCAGGCGAGATGATCTCTGTGTTGTCGATACCCCACGACTTCGCTGATGAAACGCGACGAGCGAGTTCTTGCATCCGCTCTGTGGTGCGGGCAACCTCGATGCCGCCACACTCAGTGAAGGTGCCCATCTCCCTGTATTGCACGATCGATTCGGCCGTGATCTGAGCCATTTCCTTCGAGTGGTCGGTGGGGAAGCAGAAGTTCGACGCGTGTCCGGTCGATCCGCCTGGGTTGGGCAGCGGGCCCTTATCGATCTGCACGATGTCGCGCCAGCCAAGACGTGCGAGGTGATAGGCGACACTGTTGCCGACAATGCCAGCGCCGATGACGACGCACTTGGCGGTAGCGGGAACGCTGCTCATGGTGGATCCCTTTCGTGGGGGTTTAGTTACAGTGCCTTACGGATTGAGGTTTCGAAGCCGTCGATGTGCGCGGCCATAGTGGCTGCGGCTTGTTCAGCATCACCGCGGCGGATCGCCTCGAGGATGTCGCGGTGTTCGCGTACTGCATCGCCTAGGTGATCGAGCCGGTCTAAGGCGAGGAACCAGATGCGAAGCGCATGGTTGTAGTGCTCTTCCAGTGCAGATTCCAGGAACCGATTGCGGCTCGCGCTGTAAATGAAGCGGTGCAGTTTCTGATCGAGTGCGATCAGTTCGCGCTCATCGGGTTCGGCTCCGAGTGAGTCAAGTTCACTGAGTAGTTCGTCAATGCGCGCCCGGTCGGCATCGGTGAGGCGTCCGGCAGCTAGGCGGGCAGCGGCTGGTTCGAGCATCGCTCGGGCTTCAGACAGGGCCGCTAAGTCGCGTGCGTCGACACCTGCGACAAACATGCCACGGCGCGGGTACACCTCTACTAGGCGTTCGCGCGCTAGGGCTCGTAGCGCCTCTCGGATCGGGGTGCGACCGAGCCCCAACCGGACCATCAGATCGGCCTCGCTGACCACCGCGCCCGGCGGCAGATCCAAGGTGACGATGAGATCGCGGATCGCTCGGTACGCCTGGTCGGACAGCAGCCCGCCATCAGGGACAGGCCCAGTCTCGATAACAGCGTCAGCAACCACGGTTTCACGATATATCAGTTTGCGCGTGAGTGATACACCAGGGATCGGCGAAGGAGGTTGGGGCGTAGGTGATCGGGCTCGAGGCGGATCAGGCTACGGAGATCAGTGCGGCCAACTCGGCTTCAAGGCCAGCGAGCCCAACCTCAATGACCTCGAGTGGCAACCCAATGCGGGCGGCGGCGGCCACTGCTGCGGCCTCGATGGTTGGGGTGCGTCGACCGGCAAGCCAGATAACACGGTTGTAGTGATGGAAGTAGTCATCACGCAGATCTGGACGGCGGTCAAGGCCCAACTCGGCGATGACCGTGCGTTCAAAGGAGATCGCGAGAAAATCAGTGAGGACGTACGTGCCGGGCTCAGCTTCGAATTCGGCAGCGAGACGTTTTGCCCCTGCGTAGACGTCGTAGCAGTGGTTTCCGCCCAATCGGGTGAGGCCGCGCTCGGCGCAGACTTCATCGATCGCGCCGTACGTTCCGCAGTCGGCGTACCCGACCGCGACTCGGCCGTACTGCGCCTTGAGACGATCAGCCAACTCGGCTACTTGAGCTGCGATGAGGTGCGGTTGATTGTGTAGCAGCGGCGGCAGTGGATGGATGTCGATCGGCCAGTCGCGACGTGCTGCCACGCTGGCGATGTCACTCGACAGTGCACCGCAAGCCACGATGGCGATGCGGTCACTGCGAGTGGTGGCGGTCATTGTGGAAACGCGAGTTCTTCCACGAATCGATCGTTGAAGTCGGTGCGGTCCGAGAGCTCGACGTAGTGGATCTCATCGATAAGTGCTTCTGCGCCATGGCGTTCCGGCAATGACAGCAACACCATCTTCGCGCCCTCGCCGGCGACATTGCCGGCGCTCACGATGCGCAGCACTGGCAGCTTGGGGACAAGGCCGATGCGGATCGCGCTGCTGGGAGAAAGGTAGGTGCCGAACGAGCCAGCGAGAAGCACCTGCTGCACATCGGATTCCTCGGCGCCGAACTCTTCGAGTAGCAAGCGCCAGCCAGTGCTGATCGCGGCCTTAGCAAACTGGAGTTCACGGATGTCTCGTTGGGTGAGAACTACCGGATCACCGCCGGTCTCGGCCTCGGTCGCTAGGTGGAAGTGACGTTCGCCATTGGTCTCGACGAAGCGCGGCGCGAGATCGGGCCTGGCTTCGGCTATCGCGTCGGCGGGTAGGAACCGGCCGGAGCGATCGATCAGACCGATGCGTACCAATTCGGCGACTGCGTCGACCAAACCAGATCCGCACAGGCCCACGGCCGAGACATCGCCAATGACGCCAATCTTCATGCCATCGCTCGTGATGGACACGGTCTCAATTGCACCGGGTGCGGCACGCATTCCGTTGCGGATCGAGGCGGCTTCGAATGCCGGGCCAGCCGGCGCCGCCGTGGCCATGAGGCGCTCGCC
Organism: uncultured Actinomycetes bacterium; assembly: GCA_903918645.1. Taxonomy (GTDB): domain Bacteria; phylum Actinomycetota; class Actinomycetes; order S36-B12; family CAIYMF01; genus Longivirga. The sequence goes on from CAIXFH010000087.1 coordinate 38,082, forward strand.
ATTACCGATCACGATCTCGCAGTTGGTGCCGACGTCAATGAACACACGTAGCCGTTTATCGCGATCCATACCCGATGCCAGCGCGCCACCGATGATGTCACCGCCGACGTAGGCGCCCAAGGCTGGCAGGACTAGTGCGCGTGCATGTGGGTGCAGGTCTAGTCCGAAGTCGCTGGCGCGCAGACCGGCGTAACTCCTTGTGGCCAGGATGAAGGGCGCTACACCGAGTGGTTCAGGATCGATACCGAGCAATAGTTGAACCATCGTGGCGTTGCCTGCCAGGGCAACTTCGTAAATGCTCGATGCCGAGATACCAGACTCTTCGCACACCTCTGCGACGAGTTCGGCCAGGGTCTCCTGAGCCAGCTGTTGCAAGCGGGGCAGGCCTTCTGGATCCAGCATCGTCGCGCTGATCCGGCTGATCACGTCTGCGCCGTAGGGCTGCTGCTTGTTGAGCATCGAGCGCACGGCAATCGGCGTGCCGGTGCTGACGTCCATCAGCGTTGCCACGACAGTGGTAGTTCCCAGATCGAAGGCGACACCGTACGCAATACCGGTGGTGTCACCGGCCTCGATGCCGATCAGAGCATCGTCGACGATGACCGCGGTGACCTTCCAGTCGTGCGCGCGTAAGTCGCGGCCGAGGTTTCGTAGCACCGACGGTTCGAATGTGAGTTCAAGGTCGTCGATGCCATCGAGAACGCGCCGGATGTCAGTGCGCTGATCGCTGAGCGAGGGATCGTCGAGTTCGATGTAGCGCTTCTGGATCGCCGGCCGCAGGATGACCTGACGACCGACTCCCACTGTGGCGGCCTTCGGGCGCGTGGTGAGGGGAGGAACTTCGACCTGCAGATCCGCCGTGGCCCGAGCCACACAAGCGAGGCGCCATCCGGCGCGCAGCTGCTCGGGAGTCAGCGCGCGGATATCGAGTCGGCCGATCTCGACGCTGCCGTCAAGGATCTGCACCTTGCATTTCTTACACGTTCCATGTCCGCCGCAGGTGGAGTCGATCGCGATGCCGTTCCAACTCGCGGCATCGAAGACGGTAACGCCAGCCGGCACCCGAACCGACTTACCGGACGGCGCGAAGTTCAGGGTTACGCGACGAGGTTCACCATCGTCGGTGCCGAGATCGGTCGATGATGCGTCGTTAGATTCGACTGTGGTCACTGTGCAGCCGCAGTAGCCGCAGCCGCCGCAGCAACGCGCCCACGGTGCGCGGCGATCCAGTTTGCGCCCCACTCGTCGTTGCCCATCATGAGGTCAGCACCCTTGATCGCGCGAACGATGCTCTCGGTGCGCGAATCCATGATCGCGCTCGTGAGGCCGACAGTCATGGCCATGGGGAGGAATACGGCGTTGATGGTGTGCCGGTCGGGCATGCCGAACGACACGTTGGATGCGCCGAGGGTCATGTTCAGGCCGAACTCGTCGCGAATCAACCGGATGGTCTCGAGGGTCTTCCAGACCAGTGTGTGGTCGGCGCCCACTGGCATCGCCAGAGGGTCGATGACGATGTCCTCGAGGGGGATGCCGTACTCCTTGGTCGCCACGGTGACGATCTTGCGGACAAGTTCGAGGCGCTTGTAGGGGTCGTCGGGAATTTCCTCTTCGTCGTTGGGTAGCGCGACAACTGCGGCGCCGTACTTCTTCACTAGCGGCAGGATCTGTTCCATCCGCTCGTCCTCGGCGGTGATCGAGTTGACCAGCGCCTTGCCGTTGTAGGCACCGAGGCCAGCCTCGAGGGCCTCGATCACGGACGAGTCGATGCAGATCGGGAGATCGCAGATGCTCTGGGTCAAGATGATCGCCTTCGCGAGCAAATCTGCCTCATCGACGAGGGGTGCGCCCATGTTGATGTCGAGCATCATTGCGCCGCCGGCGATCTGCGAGCGCACGTCGATCTCAACTGAGCTGAGGTCACCGGCGCGCAGTTCCTCCTGGAACTTCTTTCGGCCAGTGGGATTGATCCTTTCGCCGATGATGCAGAACGGCTGGTCGGATCCGATGATCAGCTCACGGGTAGCTGATCGAACGACGGTATGCATGGTGCTCCTCAGCGGGCGGTTGGTGCATTGGGTTCGGATGGATCGGATGGATCGGATGGTGCGGATGGATCGGTTGGTTCGGATACGGACAGGTTGAGTTCCGAAACGAGCCGGGCGAGTGAGCCGTCATGCCGGAAATCGGCGATGTGAATACCCGCGACGCCGTCGAGTGAGAGTGCGTGCCGAGCGAGTTCGAGGGTGAGTTGGAAGCTCTCCTCGGGGATGTCGCTGGCACCTGCGATGCGCGCCCGTGTCGGTTCGGGCACCGAGATACCTGGCACGTTGTCGTGCATGAAGCTCAGGGCGCGAGCGGTCTTGGTGAGGACGACTGTGGGCAGCAGGGCCGTTCTCGCAGCTACTCCGTTGGCGACACAGCCAGCGATGAAGGACTCGAGAACCAAGGGCTGATAGCCAATCTGCAACTGCATGAATCGCGCACCGGCGTCGGACTTGAGTTTGGCTCGCTCGACCCGATAGTGCTGCGGTGGGCCGAACGGGTTCTCGACCGCGCCGACGAACAGTTCGGGCGCGGGTGAAATCTTTCGGCCCGAAAGGTAGCGGCCCTCAGCGAGTCCGGACATGACTTTCACCAGTTGTGGTCCGTCGAGGTCGAAGACTCGTCGGGCCTGCGGTTCATCACCGGCGGTGACGTCGTCTCCGGTGAGTGCGCACACGTTCACGACTCCGAAGAGGGCGGCGCCAACGATGTCAGCCTGGGCGGCAAGGCGGTTCTTGTCGCGACAGACGACCTGCATGATCGGCTCTGCGCCGAGCATCTTGAGGGCAATGGCGATCGAACTGTTCGAGGCGTGTGCGTGAGCTGCCGGGTTGTCGGTGGCATTAATCGCATCGACGAAGGCCAGGATCGGGTCGAGCTTGGCCTTTACGGTGTCAAGGTTCCCACCGTCGATCGATGGGAACTCTGCAGTGACGATGGGCCGCGAGCGTGACTCGGCAAGCTGGCGTAGGCGACTCATCCGATGCTCGTTCGCTCATGAAAGCCTTGGTCGAGGCCGCTGATGTCGTCGACTTCGCCAAGCGCGGACCGCGGTTCGTCAGCTGGCTCGGCCCCATCGTCAGCCATAGTGCGACCCACCCAGCCGGCCGGGAATTGCTTGTCGCGCTTGGTGATCAGGTTCAGCCACGAAGACGAGCCACGAAGTTGGTTATCGACTGGTGGGTGCAATTCAGAGAAGTGGTCTTCCCAGGAGTTCGGCATCAGCGCGTGGTGGCTTCGACCTTCGGCAGCGGTCCAGACACATGGCATCTCGGGCTTGACCTCGCAGTGTCCGTCGTCGCGGACTCCACCGCAGGGACCGTTGCGCAGTGTCTTCGGGCATGTCATCGGACAAGTCATCCCGGTGGAGTGCAATACGCACTGGCCACACATGCGGCAGTCGAACACCGGACCTTTGGTCGCGAGTTCGACTATCGGCAGGAACTTCATCTCAGACCTTGGCGTCCGTGCGCTTGGCCAGAATGAGTTGCTTGGCAAGGCGCACCGCGGTAGCGGCGTCAGCGGCGTAACCGTCGGCGCCGCAGACGTCGGCGTACTCCTGGGTTACTGGCGCGCCGCCGACCATGATGATGACTTTGTCGCGGTAGCCCGCCTTTTCGATCGCGTTGATGTTGGCCTTGAACATCGGCATCGTGGTGGTCAGGAATGCGGACATCCCGACGATGTCGGGGTTGTGCTCTTCGATCCCGGCGATGAACTTCTCAGGCGGGGACTGCACTCCGATATCGATGACATGGAAACCCGCGCCCTCGAGCATGATGTTGACGAGGTTCTTGCCGATGTCGTGCACATCGCCCTTGACCGTGCCCATAAGAAAGGTGCCGACTGTTTCCGCGCCGGTTTCGGCCAGCAGTGGGCGGAGGACATCAAGGGCGCCCGACATTGCTTTACCAGCGATCAGCATCTCGGGGACGAAGTAGTCGCCACGCTCGAAGCGCGCACCCACCTCTTCGAGCGAAGGGATCAGCGCATCGAACAGCAACTGCGAGGGCGTGAGGCCTTCTTCGAGTCCCTGCTTGGTCAACGCAAGTACCGCAGGTGCATTGCCAACCATGGTCTCCTCATAGATGTTCTTGAGGATCTCGTCGTGCGTCATGCGGCGCCAGCCTTTCGAGTTATACGACGTACAGGGGAGGGTTGGGACAGCGTCGACGAGAGCGAAGTGCATTCGTCGACGAGCAGTTGGCCGACTCGGGCGATCGTGCGCGCCGTTAGTCGGGATGACGGGCCAGACACGCACAGTGCCGCGATCGCGCGGCCGCTGGAATCTAGGACGGGTGCAGCGATTGCGACTAGGCCAGGCTCGAGTTCACCGTCGGCCACTGCGTAGCCGAGTTCGAGGTACTTGTGTAGGTCGGCTTCAAGTGCGGTGCGAGTGGTGCGGGTGCGATCGGTGAGCTTGGCAAGCCGGCCGACGGGGAGCGCAGAGCCATGTGCGAGTAGAACTTTGCCGACCGCTGAGGCGTGATACGGAACCTCTTGCTGCAACCAGTTCGCTGCGCCGAGTAGGAATCGAGCATCGACTTGATCGATCTGGACGACACCAGTTTCGGTGGGCACCGCGAGGTTGATCGTCTCACCGGTTGCTTCACTCAGCCGCTGTAGTGCAGGGCGGGCTAGAGAGACCAGATCGTCTTCCGAACTGTGTGAGCGCGCAAATGCGGTGATGACGTCGCCAGCGATCACCTCACCTGAATCGGTGCGGGAGATCAGCCGGCTGCGCTCGAGGCTGCTCAGCAGACGCGACACCGTGCTCTTAGGTAGACCAGTGGCTGCGACGAGATCAGGGAATGGCACTGGGCCGGTGGCGCCGAGAACGTGCACGAGCAGCGAGGCCGCGCGATCGACCGCCTGGGCCCCAGTGGCTGTCGCTGGGTTAGCCGCTGAAGAGCGACTTGAGTCGGTGACTGCGGCGCGGACGCGGGTATCACTTGCTCGTCGCTGCACGTGCTCACCTCTTTCGTCGTGACTGGTCTGGCCTAGTCTTGCCGGAGTTCCTTGCGGGGGGCTGGTGCAGACCCGGTCTTTACACCAGACTGTGTCCTGCAAGACAGTGTCCCACAATATGGAACGACTGTTCCACAGCGAGTGTAAGATCCGTCCGTCAGTCCGGTCAAGGAAAGGCTCACCCCGTGTTCGTGAACAACATGCCCCGGTACGAGATCCTGTCGCAGGACGCCATGGCAGCTCTTGACCGTGGATGGCGTCGATTGGTGTCCGAGCTCGGCGTCGAGTTCATGAAGCCCGAGGCTCTTGATCTCTTTCGCGCTCATGGTCAGCGAGTCGAGGGTGATCGGGTCTTCTTCGACCCCGAATTTGTGCTCGAGCAGGTGGCGAAGGCTCCTCGCGAGTTCGATATGCAAGCGCGCAATCACGACAACGACGTGCACATCGGTGGCAACCACATGGTGTTCTCGAGCGTGTATGGGCCGCCGTTCGTCCGACGTGGAAACGTGCGCCGCGACGCCACGATGGATGACTACCGCAACTTCGCCAAACTTGCGCAGTCGTTCAAGGCAATCGACAGTGTGGGCGGCGTGGTGGCCGAGCCAAATGACGCACCCCTCGACAGCCGTCACCTCGACATGCTGCTCGCCACGTTCACGCTTACCGACAAGATCTTCCAGGGCAACGTCGTCAGCGGGGTTAATGCACGCGACACCCTGGCAATGAGCGACATCGTCTTCGGCGGCCGCGAATCCATCGAGCAGACCCCGGTGTCGATCTCGCTGATCAACTGCAACTCGCCCCTTCGTTGGGACGATCGCATGCTCGATGCTCAATTCGAGTACTCGGCTGCCAACCAGCCGGTGATCTTGACCCCGTTCCTGCTCATGGGTGCGATGTCACCGGTCACCATCCCGGCCGCGCTCGTGCAGCAGATTGCCGAGGCACTCACCGGTATTGCCCTGTCGCAGTTGATTCGTCCGGGTTGCCCGGTGGTCTTCGGCTCGTTCTTGTCCAACATCGACATGCAGTCTGGTTCGCCGCAGTTCGGTACGCCCGAATCGGGCATCGGCCTGTTGTGCACCGGTCAGATCGCTCGCTACTTCGGCCTGCCCTTCCGTACCGGTGGCGGCCTGAACTCATCACAGACAGTCGACGCGCAAGCGGCCTACGAGTCGTTGATGACCATGATGCCGACCTTCCTCGCCGGTACGAACTTCGTCATGCACTCTGCGGGCTGGCTCGAGGGTGGGCTCGTCGCGTGTTACGAGAAGTACGCGGTCGACGTCCAGATCCTGGAAATGCTGCAGCACGAGTTCACTCCGCTGGAGATCAACGAGGATTCGCTGGCCTTCGGAGCGCACGAGGAAGTTGGTCATGGCGGCCACTTCCTCGGGGCAGCGCACACGATGGAACGCTTCCGCGACTGCTTCTACCGCCCGTTCCTGTCGAACTCTGACAACTACGAGCGTTGGAACCGCTTAGGCGCACGTGACACCACCACCCGCGCCGGTGAGGTCGTCGATAAGAAGCTCGACGAGTACGAAGCTCCGGCGATTGACTCAGCTATCCAGCAAGAGCTAGAGGAGTATGTGATTCGTCGCCGCGCGGAACTTGGCGACTAAGTCATTCGCTGACGACAAGGGGTAGTTGCGATGTCCAGTTCGTACGACGTGGTCATCGTCGGCGGTGGCTCTGCAGGCTCCGCACTGGCTAATCGACTCTCGGCAGATCCCGGTACCCGGGTCCTCGTGCTGGAGGCGGGGCGATGGGACTACAAGTGGGATGTCTTCATCCACATGCCAGCAGCGCTGTTCTTCATGCTCGGCAACAAGCATTACGACTGGATGTATGAGACCGAGCCCGAACCGTTCATGGGCGGGCGTCGCGTCAAGCATGCGCGCGGCAAGCTCATCGGCGGATCGAGTTCGATCAACGGACAGATCTTCCAACGTGGCAACCCGATGGACTACCAGGGTTGGGGCGCCGCGCCGGGCATGGAGTCATGGGACTTCGCGCACTGCCTGCCTTACTTCAAAAAGATGGAGACTTGCCTCGCTGGTGCCGATGAGTGGCGCGGTGGCTCTGGGCCACTCGAGGTCGAACGTGGACCAGTCAAGAACCCGCTGTTCGGTGCGTTCTTTGAGGCAGTTCAACAGGCCGGATATCCGCTGACCAAAGATGTCAACGGTTTTAGCCAGGAGGGCTTTGCCGCCTTCGATCAGAGCATTCGTCGAGGGCGTCGGCTATCGGCTGCGGGCGCCTACTTGCATCCGGTGAAGAATCGACCCAACCTGCACATCCGCACTCACTCGCAGGTGGCTCGTGTTCTGTTCTCAGGTAATCGGGCCACTGGTGTTGAGGTCATGCGCAAGGGCGGCGGGGTCGAACGAATCGACGCGGGCGAGGTAATCCTTTGTGGTGGAGCCTTCAATTCCCCACAGGTGCTGCAGCTCTCCGGTATCGGCGACGCTGACCACTTGCGCGGTCTGGGCATCGAGCCGACCCATCATCTCCCGGGAGTCGGCGAGAACCTCCAAGATCATCTCGAGGTGTACATCCAGCACAGCAGCAAACTTCCGGTGTCGCTGAACCCGCAACTGAAGATGTGGCGTCGGCCGATTGTGGGAGCGCAGTGGCTATTCCTGCGCTCAGGCCCAGGGGCCACCAACCAGTTCGAAGGCGGTGGCTTCATTCGCGGTAATGACGCCGTCGATTACCCCAACTTGATGTACCACTTCCTTCCGATCGCTGTGCGCTATGACGGCACTTCACCGGCGGGCGGGCACGGCTACCAGGTACACGTGGGTCCGATGTATGCCGACGCTCGCGGTCATGTGCGCATCAAGAACGCAGATCCGTCGAGCAAACCGGCCATCCAATTCAACTATCTGGGTACCGAGCAGGACCGTCGCGAATGGGTCGAGGCCATTCGTGTCACCCGAAACATAATGAGCCAAAACGCCTTTAGCGATTTCGACGCTGGTGAAATCTCGCCGGGCCCCGAGGTGGAGACCGACGAGCAGATCCTTGATTGGGTTCGCAAGGACGGCGAGACAGCGTTACATCCGTCGTGTACCAACAAGATGGGCACTGACCATATGTCAGTTGTAGATCCCCTCACCATGAAGGTGCACGGGCTCGAAGGCATCCGCGTGGTGGATGCCTCAGTGATGCCAAAAATAACCAACGCCAACCTTTATGCCCCGGTGATGATGATCGCCGAAAAATCCGCTGATCTGATTTTGGGCAATACTCCGCTGGCGGCAGATCATCGGGAGTTCTATCGCTACCGCAAAGAGCCCACCGGCGCACTAGGGGAGACACACGATGGCTGATCTGTTCATTGACGGCGAGTGGGTCTCGGGAGCAAAGGGGCTCACCCGAGAGGTACGTTGCCCGGCTGACGGTGCACTCGTCGCCACCGTCGACGAGGCCACTCGCGAGGACACTGAGCGCGCGATTCGGGCCGCTCGTAAGGCTTTTGACGACGGCCGGTGGTCGAGTGTCTCAGCCACCGAGAGAGGCAAGTTGCTCATCCGGGTCGCTGATCTCCTTGAACGCGACACCGAAGTGATCGCCCACGCTGAGTCACTCGATACCGGTAAGCGCATCATTGAGGCGCGCTATGACGTCGCCGACATCGTCAGCAGTTTTCGTTGGTTCGCCGGTTTGGCCAACACCAATCTCGGGCGGGTAGTCGATCCCGGTACCACGGGCACTTTCTCGCGGGTCGTCTACGAGCCGGTTGGTGTGTGCGGTCTCATCACCCCGTGGAACTACCCACTGTTGCAGGCCTCCTGGAAGGTTGCGCCAGCGCTCGCGGCTGGCAACACCTTCGTCATCAAGCCAAGTGAGATGACGCCATCCACGACCATCCTGCTGATGCGCATCCTGCAGGAGGCCGGCCTGCCCGACGGCGTCGCCAACCTCGTGCTTGGCTCTGGCGCTGAAGCCGGTGCCCCACTCGCCGAGCACCCTGACGTCGACATGGTCTCGTTCACAGGGGGAGTCATCACCGGACGCCGGGTGATGGCCGCAGCGAGTGTCACAGTGAAGAAGGTGGCGCTCGAACTCGGTGGTAAGAACCCCAACATCATCTTCGCGGACGCCGATCTCGACGCGGCGATCGACAATGCGGCAACTGCGGTATTCCTGCATTCCGGTCAGGTCTGCTCGGCGGGTGCCCGATTGTTGGTCGAGGAGTCGATTCACGATGAGGTCGTCGACCGCGTCGTGGCGATCGCGTCGAAGATCCGACTCGGTGGTCCCTTCGATCCGGCTGCCGAAACCGGATCGTTGATTTCGCGCGACCACCGGTCAAAAGTTGCCGGATACGTCGAGCGCGCTCTGGCCGAAGGCGCGGTCCTGCGCTGTGGTGGCTCAGCGCCAGTGGGCCCGGCATTCGATGACGGCGCGTTCTACCTGCCCACGGTTCTCGATGGCTGCACCACCACCATGAGTTGCGTGCAGGACGAGTCTTTTGGCCCGGTGCTCACTGTCGAAACATTCACGTCCGAGGCCGAAGCTATCCGCCTGGGCAACGACACCATCTATGGACTTGCCGGCGCTGTGTGGACCAGCGATATGGGCCGCGCCGCTCGAGTCGCCAATGCGCTTCGGCACGGCACCATCTGGATAAACGACTATCACCCGTATCGACCGCAGGCTGAGTGGGGCGGATTCAAGCAATCTGGTGTGGGCCGGGAACTAGGCTTGGCCGGTTTTGCTGAGTACGTTGAGCCCAAACATATCTACGAGAATCTGCAACCGGCCGCGAGCGGCTGGTTCGGGGAGTCGGAGCAGAACATCACATGAGCACCTCCGGTCTGATCACACCTGCTGCTGCGTCTGGTTCATCCTCGCCAAGTCCTGCTGTGTCGGTGCGAGGCCTGTGGAAGGTGTTCGGCCCGAAGGCGTCGTCAATTGTTGGTTCGGCTGATGAAGAGTTGTCGCCGGCTGAACTCAAGGACAAGACCGGCTGTGTTGCGGCGGTGCGCGACGTATCCTTCGACGTTGCCCCCGGCGAAGTCTTTGTGGTGATGGGTCTTTCGGGATCGGGAAAGTCAACTCTTGTGCGCTGCATCACTCGGCTCATCGAGCCCACGGCGGGTGACATCCTGATCGAAGGCGACAGCCTGATCGCCGCTGACGATAAGCAATTGCGCGAACTTCGTCGGCACCGGTTTTCCATGGTGTTCCAGCACTTTGGGCTCTTGCCGCATCGACGGGTCGCTGAGAACGTCGCGTATGGGCTCGAGATTCGTGGCGATGACAAGGCGTCTCGTCAGGCGCGTGCCCAGGAAGTCATTGAGTTGGTGGGGTTGACGGGTTTTGAGAACTCATTTCCCGATCAGCTTTCCGGAGGTATGCAGCAGCGCGTGGGCCTAGCCCGCGCACTGGCTGGCGATCCCGACATCATGTTTTTCGACGAGCCGTTCTCGGCTCTCGACCCCCTGATTCGTCGTGATATGCAGGACGAGGTGATGCGTCTGCACAACGAGGTCGGAAAGACCATGATCTTCATTACCCACGATCTGTCCGAAGCACTGCGCCTCGGTGATCGCATCGCCATCATGCAGAACGGTCGCATCGTGCAGGTGGGGCGTCCCGACGAACTCGTAGGCGCGCCAGCCGATGAGTACGTTGCTGACTTCACGAGGGACATCCCTCGATCGCATGTGCTGACCATGCGTTGGATCATGCGGCCACCTCGTCCAGGTGAGGCTCTCGACGGTCCCGAACTCTCACCTGACTTGATTATTAGAGATTCAATCCATGCCATCTCGCAGGCCTCGGCGCCAGCGCGAATCGTGAGCGAAGGCCAACTGCTCGGGTTGGTCGATCGCGATGATCTGTTGGTGTTGATCGCCGGAAAGCCCAACGCATGACCAGCGTTATGGCGCCAGCCTTGACGATGTCACGTCGTCGCATCGGGCTCGGCTGGCGAATCGTTGGCCTGCTGGTGTTGTGGGTAGCCCTGTGGTGGTGGCTCGGCGGGCAGTTCGTCCTCGAGAGTGGAGTCCCGGCTGCTGCCCAAGACTGGCTGCAAGCCACCGTGAGCGCGATCGGTGATGGGCGCCTGACCAACCCGCTGTTCATTTATGTCTTCACACCAATCACGAGCGCTTTGAACGGTGTCTACAACGGTGGTGTGTGGCTTACCCAGCAACTCGGTTGGACCGGGATGACTGGTATCGGTGCTGCGTTGGCCCTCATGGTGGCGGGCTGGCGGATGGCTGTGCTCACTGCTCTTGGCATGCTGTCGTTTGGTGTATTGGGCTTGTGGGAACAGAGCATGCAGACCCTCGTTCTGGTGGCCATCTCTGTGGCGCTGTCAGTACTCATCGGTATTCCGGTTGGCATCGCCTGCGGTCTTTCGAATCGGTTCCGTCGTCTACTGATGCCCATTCTCGACACGCTGCAGATCATGCCGTCGTTCGCGTACCTGCCGATCATCACGCTGTTCTTCCTGATCGGGCCACCAGCCGGAATCTTGGCGACCCTGGTCTATGCCATTCCTCCGACGATTCGGTTGACCGACGTCGGCATCCGCGAAGTGGCAGCGTCTTCGGTTGAGGCATCACGGTCTCTAGGGGCCACCGTCCGACAAGTTCTCACGGACGTCCAACTACCGATGTCTCGACGTACTCGGGTGGTGGGTATCAATCAGACCGTGATGGCGGCACTGTCGATGGTGACCGTGGCTGCGGTTATCGCGACGCCGGGCCTTGGTCAAGCGGTGTTGGGCTCATTGCAGATTCTTGATGTCGGTGGTGCGTTCAATTCCGGACTCGCGATCGTTGTGGTGGCAATCGTTTTAGATCGGGTGATCTCGGCGGCGAGTCGACGTGCTGGAGCGCATCGACGCACCGGTCGATTGCGGCTCACCGTGTGGGGTAGCGCCGCCGCGCTTGTCGTCTTGGGCGCCGCGCTCCCAGCGGTGCTGCCGAGTACCGCGAAGTGGAACTCGGCATGGGTGCATCCGATCTCGGGGCCAGTCAATGTCGGCGCAGTTTGGGCAAAGGAGCATCTCTACCCCTACACGATGTCGTTCACCGAGTGGGTCACGATCTGGTTCATCAACCCACTCGAATCACTGCTTCTCAACACTCCTTGGTTCGTCATAGTGGCTGTCGTTGCAGCACTGGCACTCATCGTGGGGCACTGGAAGCCGGCGATCGTCGCTGCGTCCTGCCTCATTGGGTGCGCGCTCCTCGGCCTATGGCCCTCAAGCATGGTCACGCTGACTCAGGTGATCTTTGCGGCGACCATCACGATGATTCTGGGCCTCGTTGTCGGTACGTGGATCGGTCGAAGTCGCTGGGCTGACCGGGTTTTGCGCCCAATCCTTGATGCCGGCCAGGTACTGCCACCGTTTGTGTACCTGGTGCCGTGTCTGGCCCTGTTCGGCCCAACCCGGTTCACCGCGATCTTCGCTGCCGTGGTCTACGCGTCTCCGGCGGCGATCAAAATAGTTGGTGAAGGTATTGCAACGGTTGCGCCCAACACGATAGAAGCGGCGCGTTCTATGGGATCGTCTACCTTGCAGGAGATCGGGAAGGTTCAACTCCCGATGGCACGCCCGATTATTCTCGTCGCGCTCAACCAGGGGATCATCTACGTGATGGCCATGGTCGTGATCGGCGGGCTCGTCGGTGGGGGTGGGCTTGGCTACGACGTGGTCAAGGGGTTCGCGAATGAGTCCTACGCGGGTACCGGCCTCGCAGCTGGTTTCGCAATTGTTTTACTCGGTGTGATGTTAGATCGTGTCAGTCAATCTGCAGGTCGCGTGCGTCGGACTTCGTCGCACGCTGTGTAACGGTCCGGCAGTGCCGGAGTAGGAAGGGATCCTCATGGCTCACGCGCCAAGGAAACTCGCTGCAGTAGGCCTGTTAGCGGCTGCGGCTCTTATGCTCTCGGCTTGCGCCGGGTCGACCAATACGCCCGCGGCGAGCTCTCCGGCCGAGTCTGGCGGTGGGGCCACGAGCGCGGCACCAGTTAGTTGTGGCAGTGCGCCGATCAGCATCGCCGAGAACCCTTGGGTCGGCTACTCGGCTGACGTCGCGGTGGTTGATTATGTGCTGCGCAACAACTTGGGCTGCACCACCAAGATCTCCAAAGTCGATGAGCAAGTGTCGTGGCAGGGTTTTGCCACCGGTCAGATCGATGTGATTTTGGAGAACTGGGGACACGAGGACCTAGCCAAGAAGTACATCACTGAGCAGAAGGTTGCAGTAGACCTCGGTTCGAACGGCAATGCGGGCGTCATCGGTTGGTATGTCCCCAAGTTCATGGCCGTCAACTACCCAGGCATCGACGACTGGAACAACCTGAACAAGTACGCCGACCTGTTCAAGACCGCTGAATCAGGCGGTAAGGGTCAATTGCTTGATGGCGACCCGAGTTACGTGACCAACGATGAGGCCCTCGTCAAGAACCTCAAGCTGAACTACGCAGTTAAGTACGCGGGTTCTGAGGCAGCCGAGATCACGGCGTTGCAGAGCGCCACCGACAATAAGACTCCGCTGCTCATGTACTTCTACGAGCCGCAGTGGGCACTGGCTAAGTACCCGGTTGTGAAAGTGAAACTTCCGCCGTACACCGTTGGGTGTGACGCTGATCCCAAGAAGGTCGCGTGCGACTACCCGCCGTATCTGCTGAACAAGGTTGGCCGGGCTGCGTTTGTCGATGCTGGTGGCCCTGCGGCCAACTTCATCAAGGCCTTCCTCTGGACCAACGACGACCAGAACCAGGTCGCTGCTGCAATCCAGGGTGGCGCCACATATGACGACGCCGCGAAGGCATGGATCGACGCGAACCCCGACAAGGTCAAGGCCTGGCTCGGGCAGTAGTTCCTGTCCCGTCACATTTCGACCCGATGGCCCCTCGCATTGTGCGCGGGGCCATCGGGCTTTGTGATTGTCGTCCTACCCGCTGATCGATTGCGCGGATGTCACCAGGAGCAGCACGGCTAGCACCGCGAGCACCAGGGCTAGCCGAAACAGCGCACGTGGGCTGCCCGAAATCAGCACGGCAGCGCTAGCGCCCATCACCACGATCACCAGCACCAGTTGCAGTGCCTGGACGAAACCGCTGTGGCCGATCACTAGCGAAATTGCGCCGACGAGCAGAACGATCGCAAGCGCTCCTGCGCGACGTCGACCCAAAGCCACTACAAGCCCCCCAGCGCCGATCTCCTGATCGGTGTCGATATCTGGTAGACCGTTTGCCAGATGTGCGCCAACGCCGAGAACCATGGAGGCAGCGCTGACCCACAGTGTCGGTGCTTGCGGGGGAGTCAGGCCGTAGGTGACGAACGCGGGCACGAGTCCAAAAGACAAGGCGTAGGGAACCCACGACCAAATACTGGTTTTGAGTGCGAGGTTGTAAACCCAGGCTGAGGCCACCGCAATCACATGCGCAGTGCCCCCGATTCGTCCTGCGGCCAGGTACGACAGGAGCACGCATGAGGCCAGAGCGATGAACGCGCAGCGCCAGAGGAGGCGGGCCGAGATCAGACCGCTCACTGTCGGCTTCTCCGTTCGCCGCGCAGCCAGATCCCGTTGTGCATCTCGCGCATCGTTGGACCAGCCCACTGACAACTGGCCGACCAATGCGGCAAGGAAGGTCAGGGCAACCCCGAGCGCCGCTCGTCCAGCGACGATGGACAACAACGTGATCACGACCGTGACAACGGCCGCAGGCCCCGGATGGCAGGCGAGGGCGAGGCCTCGACTGATCTCCATGAGCCGACCGGTGGTCGATTTAGCGGGTGGCTGCGCTGTCATATCGTGAGTGTGACAGGGCGATCGGGGCTGGTCCGGTTTGTCGATGTACGTGCGAGTTGCTAACGTCTAACTCATGCATCGCTTGGACCTCGTCAGCCGCATCTACCTCGACCTTCGTCGTGATGCCAGCCAGATGTGTCGCGGCATGGCTATGCCCCCGGCGGGCCGTTCCTGACCCAGGAGCGCACGCGGGGAGGAAAGTCGGAGAGATTGCTCTCCGGCTTTTGTCTTTCCGCCACAACACCCGCCGCACGAAAAATTCTTGTGTTAGTCCGCGCGCCCACAGCGCCTGCAAGTGCCGGTCCACTTCCCTGAAATCCACCGACTTAAGCCAACAAAACTAGGAGATTCCAATGAGCGCTAACTGGAGCTTTGAAACCAAGCAGATCCACTCCGGTCAGTCACCCGACCCGACCACGGGCGCGCGGGCGCTGCCGATCTACTCGACCACCTCATTTGCCTTCCGTGACACCGATCACGCAGCAGCGCTGTTCGGCCTAGCCGAGATGGGCAACATCTACACCCGCATCATGAACCCCACCCAGGCTGTCGTCGAGGAGCGCATCGCTGCCCTTGAAGGTGGTGTTGCTGCGTTGCTGCTCAGCAGCGGTCAGGCTGCGACCACGCTGGCGATCCTCAACCTTGCCGAAGCCGGCGATCACATCGTCTCGAGTCCGCGCTTGTACGGCGGTACCTACAACCTGTTCAGCTACTCGTTGCCCAAGATGGGTGTCGAGGTCACGTTCGTCGATGATCCCGATGACCTCGACCAGTGGCGTGCCGCGATCCGGCCCAACACCAAGGCGTTGTTCGGTGAGACCATCTCCAACCCAAGTAACGAGATCCTCGACATCTCCGGAATCGCTGGGGTCGCGCATGACAACGGCATCCCGTTGATCGTCGACAACACTGTCGCCACGCCTTTCCTACTTCGCCCGTTCGAGCACGGCGCTGACATCGTTGTGCACTCGGCCACCAAGTATCTCGGCGGGCACGGCACTGCTATCGCCGGCGCGATCGTCGACGGCGGAAAGTTTGACTGGAGTGCCAACCCCGCGAAGTTCCCCGGCTTCAACACTCCTGACCCGAGCTACAGCAACCTCGTCTACGCAGAAGCATTGGGCGCCATCGCATACATCATCAAGGCCCGCGTGCAGTTGTTGCGCGACCTCGGCACCGCGGTCGCCCCATTCAACGCCTTCCTCATCGCGCAGGGCATCGAGACGTTGTCGCTTCGGATGGAGCGTCACGTGTCCAACGCGCAGAAGGTGGCCGAATGGCTTTCGGCTCGTGACGAAGTTGAGTCAGTCTCGTACGCCGGGCTGCCGTCCTCGAAGTGGTTCGAGCGGGGCAAGAAGTACGCACCCAGGGGCACTGGCGCAGTTCTGGCATTCGAGATCAAGGGCGGCATCGCGGCAGGCAAGAAGTTTGTCGATGCCCTCGAACTGCACAGCCACGTTGCCAATATCGGTGATGTCCGCTCGCTGGTCATTCACCCTGCCTCCACAACTCATTCGCAGTTGAACGCAGAAGAGCGCTTGAGCTCAGGTGTGACACCAGGCCTCGTGCGTCTTGCCGTTGGCCTTGAAGGCATTGAGGACATCCTCGCGGACCTCGAGACGGGCTTCCGCGCGGCCAAGGGAGCCTGAGGCTTCCATGTCGGTCCGACAGGGTCTTCCTCCCGCCAGCGGTGCCTGGCGGGAGGGTGATCCCGTTGGTGACCGACTTTTCGCGAACCTCGGTCACTCGACCTCGAACTCGGTGGAGCTCTCGACCGAGTCACGGTTGCCTACGAGAGTTGGGGCACGCTTGCACCCGATCGCTCCAACGCCGTGTTGGTATTGCACGCGCTCACCGGCGACTCACATGTCGTTGGGCCAGCCGGCTCAGGACATCCGACCCACGGTTGGTGGGACGGTCTCATCGGGCCAGGAGCCCCGATAGACACTCGACGTTGGTTCGTCGTGGCACCGAACGTCCTTGGCGGTTGCCAGGGCACCACTGGTCCTTCGTCCTTGGCGGGTGATGGTCGGGCCTACGGATCGCGATTCCCGCGCATCACTGTTGGCGACCAGGTGGGTGCCGAGCGACTGCTTGCCGAGCACCTTGGGATTGGTCGTTGGGCCGGGATCGTTGGCGGCTCGATGGGTGGTATGCGCGTTCTCGAGTGGGCGGTTGGCTCACCTGACTCCGTGGCAAGCGCACTGGTGCTCGCTGTTGGAGCCACGGCCACGGCTGATCAGATCGGCACCCAAGCCGTGCAGACTCTCGCGATTACATCTGATCCGCAGTGGCTCGGCGGTGATTACTACGACCAAGCACCCGGGCAAGGCCCCACCGAGGGTATGGGTCTTGCTAGACGTATTGCCCACCTGACCTACCGCACCGAACTCGAACTACACGCGCGGTTTGGCATCAACTACCAAGACGGTGAAGACCCGTTGGACGGTGGTCGATACGCGGTGCAGTCCTACCTGGATCACCATGCTGACAAGCTCAGCCACCGATTCGACGCCGGAACCTATCTAGCCCTGACCGATGCGATGACAACGTGGGATCTTGGCCGCGGCAGAGGCGGGTTCGAAGCTGCGCTTGCAGGGCTGCGGGTACCGCTGGTTGTCGGCGGTATCGACAGCGATCGGCTGTATCCGCTGTATCTGCAGCAGCAGATCGCCGATCTGGTACCTAGCACCGTCGGTGGACTTCGCGTGATTCCATCTGACTTCGGTCACGACGGTTTTCTGATCGAGCACGAGCAGGTCTTTGCACTGGTCGCCGAAATGCTCGATCTCGCTGAGGCTGCAGCGGCCTAATCGCTTGCTGTTATTGAGTTCCTAGGTTCACGTCCCGCTCAGCGACCTGTGGCAAATGGGTGACCGGCCTGCCGTTGGCCCAGCGGCGTCGCTAGGTTTGCGGCATGGCGCCGAATGGATCGATTCACCGTAAGTCTGCAGTGGCCGTGCTCGCTGCTGCCCTGGCAGTACTGTCCATCGCTGGATCAACTGCCTCGTCGGCCCAATCGTCGGGCCCATCATCGGGCCCATCATCGGACGCGGACGACTCGCGTGTGGTGCACGCGCCAGCACCGGCTGTCCCCCCGATTGTCCTGCTGACCAAGCAGAACACCACGGTGCTCGGGCAGCCGTTTGCCTACCCAACCGAAGCCACGGCCGAGGTTTCATCGGTGATCATCACCCTGCTGCCCGGCCAGCAGACGGGTATGCACCGGCACGATGCGCCGATGTACGCGTATGTCCTGACGGGCGTGCTGACCGTGACGTACGAGGGGGGAATCGTTCGGACTTACCGCAAGGGTCAGGCGATTATGGAAGCCATCGGGGTCCCGCATAACGGGCAGAACTTGGGCGATGAGCCGATTCGAGTTCTCGTTGTGAACATGGGCGCAACGGGAGTGGCGAACTCGGTCAAACTTTAGGCTTACTGGTCGGCCTCGCGGCGGACGGCAAGTTCGGCGACCTTCTGGCTCGCTCGTCGGCTCCACGCGATCAGGCTGAGGACACCCAGTGCGATCTGCGGGACAAACGATGATGCGCGCCATACCAAGGTTGCCGCTGTGGCATCGCCGACGTTAACTCCCATGCCGGTGAGTAGGGCCAACATGAGTGCATCCACCGTGCCCAGACCACCTGGGGTCAGCGGAATCATCAGGCCGATCTGGGCCACCGCGAAGGCACCGAAAGCGACTAGGAGTGAGGTACTGGCGTTCACATCCTCAACTCCTCGCAGAGCCGCGTAGAAGATGAGGAATTGCGTGATCGAGACGCTGACCTGAGCGATCGTGATCGCACTCCACCGTCGCTGCACCAATTCGACTGTGTCGTTGCGAAAGGCCAGCACTGCTGACACTAGGTCGACCTCTTCGCCGTGCCGAAACCGACGTGAGAGAGGTGAGGCGACGCGAGTGGCGAGGGCGCCAATGCTCTCGGCGAGGCGCGCACTGCGCATCACGAGTCCGAAGACAACGATCATCACAATCAGTACGCCCAGACCAATCGCGCCGATGTAGATGTACGGCCCGACATTGATGGTCTGGGTGGCCCAGACGGCGATGAGTCCGAACACAGGCAAGCCGAGGGTGACGAAGATGCTCCAAACGCCAACTGATGCGATCGCTGCCGTGGCTGCTGCAGGCGTCACGTCGTAGGTGGCGAGCATTGCGTACTGCACGCCTAGGCCGAAGGCGCCACCACCGGGAACGCCGTTGCTGATTGCGAATGCGGCCTGGTTGAGGCTGAAGGAGCGGGGGTAGGAAAGTCCGGGGGTCGCTGCCACGAACGGCAACCCGTAGACGGCGTTGTAGAGAATGACCGCCGCACCGATCCAGACGATCGACGCTACTGTCATCGATTGCAGCGACTTGGCGGCCTCGCTGTAGGAACCAATTTGCGGAATCACTCTGACGAAAATGACGACAAGGACTGCAAGCCCAAGGAGGCCCGCGATGATCGACTTCTTGCGGTCAAGGCTGGGCTGTGGAGCCGCCGGTTCAGGGGTCGTCATGCGCGAACTCTACGGCCCGGCGGGTCAGTTGGCTGCTAAGTAGCCGTGAGCGTGCGAGAGTCAGTGCGTGGATGATATTGCTTCGCTTACCGCAGCTTTGGCGGCCGAGCCATTCGTGGACTTTGTAACGTTCCGAGAAGATTCATCGGACGCCCACACTCCTGTGTGGGTGAGTGGCGATGCTGACCGAATCTTCATTTCGACCTTTGGCCACTCCTACAAGGTGGCGCGAGCGAGGCTCGATCCGCGTGTGGCCGTTGCCGCCTGTGATGGTCCGGGCGCGCTGTTGCCTGGCGCGCACTACATCGCAGGACGCGCCGAGGTGATCAATAAATCAGAGTTTCGAGTGGGGGTCCGAGCGCATAAAGCCAAATACGGCAAGCACTTTGCGATCATGTGGCCAGCCCGCTGGCCGCTGCGCCTCATCGGTAAGCGCCGCGTGTGGATTGTGGTGACCCTCACCCCGGGGGCGGAGATCCCGACGGTGTCGGCGCCAAAAATCAGGCCGGCGCAGCACTAGTTAGTTCAGCTGATTGGTGCGCGCGAGTCGCCAGTCGCAAGAGCACTTGGGCTGGCTGCATCGCTTGTGGTCGCCTCGTTGAGATCGGCAGCAGCGAGAACGTCGCCATCAACGCTGTCGCCGTCAACGTCGGCGTCAATATCGCTGTCAAAGCTGTCGCCATCAACGCTGTCGTCGCTAAACTCATCGTCGTCAAACTCATCGTCGTCAACGACGAGGAGCGGGATGCTGATCCGCACTACGGCTCCCACGCCAGTTCCACTGGCACCATTCGCGACAGCGAGCGTGCCATCGTGTGCCTCGACGATTGCTTTGGTGATCGAAAGGCCGAGCCCGCTGCCGCCGGTGGCGCGTGATCGGCTTGCATCGCCACGGGCGAAGCGTTCGGTCACTCGAGGCAGCAGTGCGGTCGGGAACCCAGGCCCGTCATCGCGAACCTCGACAACCGCGTTGCCGTCATCTGACGAGACCGTGATGGTGACGGTACTTCCAGGCATGGTGTGGTTGCGGGCGTTAGCAAGCAGATTGCCTACAGCTTGATGTAGTCGAACGGAATCGCCGACGACAAGGACATCCTCGCTGGTTGCTACCTCGACCTTCCACTGATGGTCGGGTCCTGCTGTGGCGGCCTCTGCCACAGCGTCGTCGACGACGGTGTGGAGATCGATTGGGTCCTGGGCCAGCGGCCGTTCCTCATCGAGTGAGGCCAGCAGTAGCAAGTCATCGACGAGCAGACCCATCCGGCTTGCGGCAGCTTCGATCCGGGCAGCGGATTCACGCGTGCTCTCTGGATCGGTGCCAATTCCGCGTCGCATTAGCTCGGAGTAGCCGCGAACTGCAGCAAGTGGGGTCCGAAGTTCGTGGCCCGCGTCGGACACGAACTGACGCAAGCGATCCTCGGTTTCGACACGAGTCTGAAGTGAGGCTTCGACGTGGTCGAGCATCGCGTTTACGGCCAGACCGACCTGACCGACCTCGGTGGTGGGGACGGGATTGGCAACGCGGGCAGGGATGGTGACGTCGCCTCGGCCGAGAGGTAATCGAGCCACCTCGCTCGCCGTCTCGGCAACCTCCTGGAGGGGTCGCAAGGAACGCCGGATGAACCACATGCTGACCATGAGCGCCAGTAGTAGCGCAAGGCTTACGGCGACGAGTTCGACGGTCAGTAGTCGGCCGGCCAGTTGTCCGGCTCGCGAGAGTTGAATCAGTGCTACCAGCGACACCGGCCGACCGTTTGCGTCAACGGCGGGCACCGACACAGCTTGACTCTTGCCCAGAGGTGACACATCGATTGTGACTGGTTCTGCTGCTGCACTGGTGGGAACTGATCGAAGTAGTGCTGAGTCGGCGGGCGACCAGTTGTCGCGCGCGGGTGCCCCGGGGAAATCCTCACCGATGGGGATGCCTTGACCAGTCGAGCCGAGCACCACGACTGTGGCACCTGACGAAACCCAGCTCCTGACCGCTTCGCCCACTCGCCCGCCGTCGCCTTCATCTGCGAAGAGCCGAACCTTGGGCTGCATAAGCGAAGCGTCTATTTGCTGAACCATCCAACTTCGTAATGCGAAGAAGGTGGCAAGTGCGACCACGATCAGGGTGGTCGCCATGACTGCGAGCAATCCGATGACGAGCCGATTGCGAAGTGGCAACGCGGCCCAGCCGGATACGGACCTACTAGGCACTCGGGTCGCCCGGACGCGGTGCGCGCATCACATAGCCAACACCGCGAACGGTGTGAATGAGTGGTGCCCGATCGGCATCGACCTTGCGACGCAGGTAGCCCACGTACTGCTCGACAATGTTGGAGCGGCCGGCAAAGTCGTAGTGCCACACGCGATCGAGGATCTGCGACTTACTCACTACAGCCCGTGCGTTTTGCATCAGAAAGCGGAGCAGATCGAACTCAGTTGGAGTCAGGTCGATGAGTTCACCGTCACGACGGACCTCTCGGGTGAGTTCGTCCAACGAGAGATCTGCTACCTGGAGGATCGCGCCGCGATCGTCGAGTCGACCGGTGCGACGAAGCACTGACTGGAGTCGGGCGAGAAGTTCTTCGAGGCTGAACGGCTTTGCGATGTAGTCGTCGGCTCCGGCTCTTAAACCCGCGATGCGATCACGGGTATCGCCTCGGGCAGTGAGGATTACGGCCGGAAGATCAGGGTGCTCGGCGCGCAGGCGTGCGAGCAATCTGATGCCATCGTCGCCAGGGAGCATCAGGTCGAGAACGGCGATGTCGGGGCGCAACTCGCGGGCCACTCGAACTGCCTCGTCTGCGTCTCCGGCGGTTGCCGTTCGGCAGCCATCAAAGCGAAGAGCCGTGGCAACGAGTTCGGCGAGGTCTGGCTCGTCATCGACCACGAGCACGCGGACAGGAGGCACGCCGTCAGCCGCGCGCAGGTAACTCTGCGGCAGATCGGTGTTCTGATTCGACGTCATCGTTGTCATGAGCCTCTCGTCCTTGCGTCTAGGTTCCCATCCTGACAGTTGCTCTGCCAGTAGCAAGATTGACTAACCTTTCAGGCCCGCCTGGGACAGCGCGGACTCCAGCGACTTGACGAAGCCGTAGGACGTGTAGGAGGCGCCGGATATGCCGGAGATGTTCGAGCTTTGGGCTTGTAGCGCCTGCTGCACGAGCATCGGGAAGGCTTGCTCCGAGATACGCGCACTGTGGTTGTCGTTATTGGGTAGTGCAACTGCCGTGACGTCAACGAGTTTCCCGCCCTTGACCACCGCTTGCACCTGCACAAGGCCGTAGCCGACATCGATCGATGCCCCGGTGACCTTCTTGCTCACAGCGGAGTTACCCGAGCCCGAGTTACCCGAGCCCGAGTTACCCGAGCCCGAGTTGTTGGAATTGGAATTGTTCGACCCGGAGTTACCCGAGCTGGAGTTACCCGAGGTCGCGTTCGGTGTCACGTGCGGCAGAGCTGGCAACGAACTGGCCGATACGGCACCACCGTCTGGGTTCAGGGCCAATACGGCAGCGATGCCGATGATGGTCCCGGTGCCGACTACGACTGAGCGCTTCATCGCTTTTTCTCCTTGGTACGTGAACTCACTGGCAGATAGGTATCGGGGGAATGGAACGAGAACGCTTCATCGTGAACTCGCTCTTCGGGTATTCCGAGCACGTCGGCCGCGTGCCGTACTGAGGCTAAAAGCTCAGCGGGACCGCAGGTGTAGATATCGGCGCCAGCGATGTCGGAGACCAAGTGCACCAAGGACTTCGCTGAGATTGGGTAGTCGCGCCTCGTGCCTACGAGGTAACGCACCCTGGTGCCGGGGCGCGCCTTTGCGATGGCGTCGAGTTCATCGTGCAAGACCAACGCTTCGGGCTTGGGTGCGCGGTAGAGGACATCCACTCGAACCTTCTTGGGCAGATCATCAAGCAGGGCTCGTAGTGGGGTGATCCCAACCCCGCCGGCTATCAGGACTACGTGATCGCCCTTGCGCGCGTCTGCCGTGAACACGCCATAGGGACCTTCAGCCACTACTCGCGTTCCATGCTTGAGCTTGGCCAACGACGAACTGTGATCACCAAGATCGCGCACGGTGATTCGCAGGTAGCGCGGATCCGGCGCGGCGGAAAGCGAATACGGGTGCGACTGCCACCACTGGTCGCGCGTCATGAAGCGCCACCCGAAGAACTGGCCGCCACGTGCACCGATGTTCTGCACGTTACGTCCAGAAATCCAAACGCTCACGGTGTCAGCGGATTCGCGTTCGACCGAGTACACGCGAAGGTCATGGCGCAAGGACAAGTAGACGGGGCGAACGACGCGATAGCCAATCAGGGCGCCAAAGGTGATGACGTAGAACCCGATCCACACCCACCTGGCCCACGAGTGCGTGATGAACGCCTGGCCGAGGGTGATCTGGTGCATGTAGGCCAAGGCGATTGCCA
Organism: uncultured Actinomycetes bacterium; assembly: GCA_903918645.1. GTDB lineage: Bacteria > Actinomycetota > Actinomycetes > S36-B12 > CAIYMF01 > Longivirga. The sequence continues at coordinate 61,831 of CAIXFH010000087.1, forward strand.
GGTAGAGGTACAGGTGCGTGACCCACCAGGTTTCGTAACTCATCCGACGTCGGGCGACGCGCCACGAGGTCAGCCCAGCGACCATCATCAAAATGAATCCGGCGGCTGCGGGCAAGATCCACTGGTACGTCGAAATCAACGACCAACTCTCGGACAGATACGTCACTGCTTCAGAGGACGCATAGCCAGTGGTAACGAGAACGACATGCGCTGCGATCAGGATGAGGGCGAGTGGCCCAAGACGCCGGTGCCAGGCGACCATGCGGTCGTGGCCGATGCCACGTTCGATGGCGGGCACCCGAGCGATCAGCAAGATCACGAGCAGGGAAGCGTAGGTGCCGAGTAGGGCGGCCCATCGACTCAGTTCGATGAACAGTGCGCCCTCACCCGAGAGCGATGAGCGAGTGATCCACTGGATCCCGACGACCAATCCAAGGCCCAGACCGGCCAGAGCCAATGCCAGAGTCGAAGCGGTTGACCGTAGGCCCTGGGGTGGCTTCGACGCGGCTTGGCGCTTGGTGCTCGCAGGACGACCCGACGCCGACCGACCCTGTGCGGACTGGCCCTTCGCGGACTGGCCCTTCGCGGACTGGCCCTTTGCAGGCTGACCCTTAGTAGGGCGTCCCTGCTTTGCGTTGGGCCGCGGGCGGGCAGTGGCTGATGCGGTGGTCATGGGAGATACGTTGCCCTGTAAACCTGTGAAAGACATGTGAGACGCGCGACTCCCGCGTGTGAGTCGCGGTAGCCCGTTCGAGGAATCACCCGACTGGCTCAGCGGTGATAGCCCTTACGCTGGTCTGGTGATCACGCGGGTAGGGCATCGAGCGGTCGTTGTGGTCGTATCGGTTCTCTTGCTGGGCACGCTGCTTGTTGCCGTCTTCGCCGGCTTGCGCTGGTTCTGATTGCGACTGGCGGCCTAGAAGCGGAACGGCTTGGGTGGGTTCGACAGTGACGCCCTCGGGCAGGTGGCCAGACTCAACGTGCCATAGCCAAGTGCTTCGTCGCACAGGCTGGTGACGGTCAGGCCCATCTGGGTTCCACGGCGAGTGACCGTGGCTCGATACACCGTGATCTCGTAACGCGTAGGTGTGCCGTACGCGACCTGGATCGTCCCAACAAGCTGCGATTCACCTGGCTGGTTCGGTCCGATCCAGGGTGAGTCGTAGAGCGCCCAACGAGATGGATCGGAGAGCCAGACACCGCCGTTTTGCACGTCGCGGATCGCTAACTCAACCAAGATTGCTCGGGCCGATTCCTCCGGGATGATTGCCGCAGGACGAATCACTTCGGTCACGACGCCTTCGTCGTACATCTCCGTCATGAAGATCTCCGAGTCTGATTCCGACACTACTGACACCCCCCGGCGGTCTTCGTGTGCACCCTGTACTCGCCCTGTGGCGGGTACTACACACCCAATATCGGCAGGATGTGCGCTGCGCTCAAGTCGGATTCGAGGATTTGTACGTTCCCAGCGCAGATTGCCCGCACGGTTACCCCAGACGGCTGAACAGCGTGTCCTTTCTGTAACAGATGTTGCAGATGTGGCCTAAGGGGTTATCCTGTGACCATCGTTAGGCCAGGTTGCGAGGTCGCTGGGGAAGGCGTCCCTCACGCATGGAGGTCCAGCGATGACTGAACGACATGGCACCTCGGTGCCCGCTAGCGCCAGGGGAATGACCCGGGGCGTTGTCTTCGTCCATTCTTGCCCCAAGGCCATTACCAGCCACGTCGAGTGGGCGTTGTCCGACATTGTGGACTTCCGCGTGACCCTTGACTGGTCCGCCCAGTCGGTCGAGCCGGGTTCGGTGCGTGCCGAATTGTCCTGGACTGCCCCCGTTGGTACAGCTGCCCGCATCGTTTCGGCGCTGCATTCGTGGGGGAGGCTGCGCCTTGAAGTCACCGAAGAGGGCACCTTGGCCACGGAGGGCGAAAGGTTCTCGGTGACTCCGTCGCTGGGCATCTACCGGGCGGTCATCGGTATTCATGGTGATATCCAGATTCCCGAAGAGCGGCTACGCGGTGCGATCGCCCGAGCGGCGCTGACGGGCAATCTGCTCGAGGATGAGATCTCGGTCCTACTCGGTGCCGCATGGGATGCCGAGCTTGAGCCGTTCCGCTTTGCTGGCGACGCGAACTCGGTGCGCTGGCTGCATCAGGTGGTCTCCTGACACACGACTTTCATTGCGCCCCTCCCCCCTGAGGAACTTCGACCCCCGGTACCTTCTTGCCGGGGGTCGAAGTATGTCCAGCCTCGCTGCTCCCCGAGTTGCGGGCCGCCGGGG
>CAIXFH010000088.1 GCA_903918645.1 uncultured Actinomycetes bacterium
CATAACCCAGTCTTCATGATGGTCAACTCCGGTGCCCGTGGTAACTGGATGCAGGTGCGTCAGATCGCAGGTATGCGTGGTCTCGTGGCTAACCCCAAGGGCGAGATCATCCCGCGGCCGATCAAGTCCAACTTCCGCGAGGGTCTGTCGGTGCTCGAGTACTTCATCTCGACCCACGGTGCTCGTAAGGGTCTTGCTGACACCGCACTTCGTACCGCCGACTCCGGTTACCTCACGCGTCGTCTCGTCGACGTATCGCAGGACGTCATCATTCGGGAGACCGACTGTGGCACTGACCGAGGTCTTGCCAACACCATCGGAGTCATCGGCTCCGACGGTAAGGCTCGTCGTCACGACGAAGTTGAGTCGACTGCTGCCTCACGTGTCCTGTCCGAGGACATCATCGTCGGCGGTCGCACGATCGCGAGCGCTGGCCAGGAACTTGGCCTGCTCGTCATCGACGATATCGTCGCTGAAGGTGTCCTCGAGGTGAAGACCCGTTCGGTGCTCACTTGCGAGAGCAAGGTAGGCACCTGTGCAACCTGCTACGGCCGTTCGCTGGCTACCGGCAAGTTGGTCGATGTCGGAGAGGCGATCGGTATCGTCGCGGCGCAGTCGATCGGTGAGCCTGGAACCCAGCTCACCATGCGCACCTTCCACACCGGTGGTGTGGCTGGTGAGGACATCACGCACGGTCTGCCGCGTGTGGTCGAGCTCTTCGAGGCCCGCACCCCTAAGGGTGTAGCTCCGATCAGCGAAGCCGCGGGGCGCTTCCGTATCGACGACACCGATAAGACTCGCAAGCTCGTCGTCGTTCCTGATGACGGGTCCGAAGAGATTGCCTACCCGATCTCCAAGCGTGCTCGTCTTCTCGTGGCAGACGGGGATCACGTCGAGGTTGGCCAGCAGTTGGTGCAGGGCGCGGTCGATCCCAAGCAGGTTCTGCGCATCCTGGGCCAGCGCGCGGTGCAGTTGCACCTCGTCGCAGAGGTCCAGGACGTGTACCGCTCGCAGGGTGTGTCGATTCATGACAAGCACATCGAGGTCATCGTCCGTCAGATGCTCAAGCGAGTCACCATCATCGAAGGTGGCGACACTGAGTTCCTGCCAGGCGAGCTCATCGAACGCGGGTTGTTCGAAGCCGAGAACCGTCGGGTCGTATCGGAGAATGGCACGCCATCGGCGGGTCGCCCCGAACTCATGGGTATCACCAAGGCGTCACTTGCAACCGAGTCATGGTTGTCAGCCGCTTCGTTCCAGGAGACCACTCGCGTACTGACGGATGCGGCGATCCACGCCAAGTCCGACCCGCTGCTTGGTCTGAAGGAAAACGTGATCCTGGGCAAGCTCATCCCGGCAGGTACGGGCATGCCGCGCTACCGCAACATCAAGGTCGAGCCCACCGAGGAAGCCAAGGCCGCGATGTACGCATCGCTGTCGGCTTACGACGATTTGGACTACGGCACGTTCGGTTCGGGCGGCGGTCAGGCAATCCCGCTCGAGGAGTACGACTTCGGCGGTTACACGAGTTAGTCGCAACATCGCGCGAAGGGGAGGGAACCAGCCGGTTCCCTCCCCTTCGTCGTTGCGCGGCCGTGTCTTGGCGACTTCGATATCGGGGCGGCCCAGCTAGGGCTTGCTGGCAAGTTGTCCTAGTTCGACATGCGCTCGCCGTTGGGCTGGCAGGCTAGGGGCATGAGTGAACCACCGATCGACCCAGTAGCACCCTCAGCGCCCGACGACAGCGCCGCGGCCCCAGCGGGCCCTTATCCCGCTGCGCCACCGGCTGTGCCACCTCCTGCCGCCCCGTTGGGTGCGTCGGGAGCGCAGGCAGATGTGCCGCCGGCCTTCGACCCACCACCGCAAGCGCCGGTGCCACCGCTCGCACCACCGCTCGCACCACCGATTGCACCGCCGCTCGCACCACCGCTTGCACCACCGCTTGCACCACCGCCGCTTGCACCACCGCTTGCACCACCGCCGCCAGCTAGTTACCCGCCGCCCCCAGGCGCGGCTCAAGTCGGCGGTGTGCCCATGGGTTACGCGGCACCTCCGATGCTTCCTAAGACCAGCAGTAACGCGGTGATTGCACTGGTGTTGGCGATCGCCTCGTTCTTCATCTGCCCTGTCGTACCAGCGATTGTGGCGTTGGTCATGGCATCGACAGCTCAGCGCGAGATCTCGGTCTCCGGCGGCTGGGTTACGGGTGGGGGACTGGTGACTGCCGCTCGTTGGATTGCCTGGATCAACATCGCAATTGGCGTTCTGGTTGTAATTTTCTTTGCCATTGCATTAATCGCCTCGACCACCGCTTCGCACTAGTCCCGGCCCAAACCCGGCGTGTCGCAGGCTCAATTTGTGCTCGAACTGGCATGGTTCGCCACATCCGGTGGGGTTCCGCGTCCCAGGATATGGGCGGTTCACCACCCTCGTTTTGACCCAGAGCGTGCAGCCTGGGTATCGTCTACCCCTGTGCCTGGGCCTGCCCGGGTGCCTGCGCGTGTTCGAGTCCGTTATCGGATATCTCGTCGCGCACCGACTCCACATCGGAATGTCGACCGAGCCCCCCGGGCAAGGTGCGACACGCCCGAGCGCGGGGGTCGAGGCATCCGGAGAGATCCACACTGCAAGTTCCAGCGTTAACGAGCCAGACCGCAACGAACACGGAGATGTGAGTGCCCACGATCCAGCAGCTGGTCCGCAAGGGCCGGCAGGACAAGGTCTCGAAGAACAAGACGCCCGCGCTTAAGGG
>CAIXFH010000089.1 GCA_903918645.1 uncultured Actinomycetes bacterium
GCCCAAGCGCGAGCAGCGCCGCATCGTGTTCGATGACAGCGCCGACGATGACCTCGACGTCCCTGACTTCCTCAAGTAGCGCAAACTTCGCCTGTCCGGTAGCTGCACCCGCCCCGCGCGCTGCTGCTGCCGGTCGGATCTGAGAGGGGCGTAGTCGTGGGGATCGCGAACGGCAGCATGGGCTCGCGCGTTACCTGGGCTTTCGCTGATCGCACCTCGGGTGCGAGCTCGGAGCCCTTTGCGTTGGGTAACCTGGCCGATCATGTGGGCGATGACCCCGCGGCAGTGCTGGCCAATCGCGCGACTCTGGCCGGCTCACTCGGGCTTTCCCTCGATCACCTCGTCGCGATGGCGCCGGTGCATGGGCGCGAGGTGGGTGTCGTCGACTCCCAGACTGTGTCGCCCGTTCTGGGCGTCGATGCTCTCGTCACCGCAAGCCCGGATCTTGGCCTACTCGTCGTCGCGGCCGACTGTGTTCCGCTGCTTCTCGGCGATCCCAGTGCCGGAGTCGTGGCAGCGGTGCACGCAGGCTGGCGCGGGGTGGAGGCCGACGTTGTCGGCGCAACGCTCGAGGTGATGCAAGACCTAGGCGCTGTGCTTACTAACGTGAGTGCCGTGGTCGGCCCTGCTATCTGCGGCCAGTGCTATGAGGTCGAGCATGATCGGTATGAGGCCGTCACAGCACGAGCACCTCACGCTGCTTCGGTCACGAGAACTGGTGGCCTTGGCCTCGATCTGCGATCCGCGGTCAGCGAGCGACTAGAGCAGGTCGGGATCGACGTCGAGACATGGGGCGAGTGCACCTACGAGTCGCCTCGCTTCTACTCCTTCCGTCGCGATCCGCAGACCGGCAGGCATGGCGGGCTCATCGCGTTGTCGGGTTCAGCGGATGCTGACTCAGCCGATTCGGGTCTGGGGGTGGCACATCATGGCTGATGCTCACGGCGTCGCGAGCGATGGGGACGGCGCGGGTGACCCTGTTACCGACGAGGTGAAACAGCAACGGCGCGAAGAGATTTCCGCCAACCTCGCTGATGTCCAGGCTCGGATTCGCGCGGCTGAACTCGCGGCTGCTCGACCGTCTGGGTCGGTTGAGCTCGTGGTGGTTACCAAGACGTTCCCGGCCTCCGATGTCGCGATTCTCGCCGAGCTTGGAGTCACCGATGTCGCTGAGAACCGTGATCAAGAGGCTCGGACCAAACATGACGAGCTCGCGCATGCACCCCTGCGTTGGCATTTCATCGGTCAACTCCAGCGCAACAAGTGCCGTTCGGTGGCCACCTATGCCCACATGGTCGAGTCCGTCGATCGTGCGGAGTTGATCGTCGCGCTCGACCGAGCGGCAGTGGAGGCTGGTCGCTTGATCGAGGTGTTGATCCAGGTAGATCTCGAGGACCCTCTTCCCGTCCACCGCGGTGGTGCCTCACCGGCTGACGTTGCGACTCTCGCTGACCTGGTGGTCTCCACCTCGTCACTGCGACTAGCCGGGCTCATGGCAGTTGCCCCGCTGGGCGCCAGCCCGCGCGAGGCCTTTGATCGGCTTTTTGCGGCGTCCGTCGGCCTTCGCCGAGTGCATCCTGCGGCCGCAGTGATCTCGGCCGGAATGTCCGGTGACCTCGAGGCGGCGGTCGCCGCAGGCACGACACACGTGCGGGTTGGTAGTGCGGTGCTCGGACGACGCCCAACCCTCAGGTAGCGTTACCCCTACGGCGATTGCTTAAGGAGCATGGCATGAGCGCGATGCGCAAGATGGCGGTTTATCTCGGCTTGGTCGAGGACGATCTCAACGATGTCGAGCTCGACGACGATTACGTCGACGCTCGCACTCCCTACGCGCAACCGCGCCCGTACTCGTCTGTGCGCGAGGTCCGGCCCGAGCCCCGCTCCGATCTGCGTGCACCAGTGCGTACGGTCGAGGCGCGCATGGGGGATCCGCGAGCCACCGAGAGCCGAATCGCAGAGGCGCGACTCAACCCCACGGTTGCAGTCCGCGAGCCCGAACTCGAGCTCGACGAAGAGCCCTTGGGTGTCAGTGACTTCTACCGCATCACCACCCTGCACCCTCGTACGTACAACGACGCCCGTCGGATCGGCGAGGAGTTCCGTCTCGGCACTCCCGTCATCATGAACCTCACCGAGATGGATGACGTCGACGCCAAGCGCATCGTTGACTTCGCCGCTGGGTTGGTTTTCGGCCTCCGTGGAACGATCGAGCGGGTCACCAACAAGGTCTTTCTGTTGTCTCCGGTTAACGTCGACGTCGCGGCCGAGGCTCGACGACTCGCGCAGGATGGCTTCTTCAACCAGAGCTAGTCTCGGGGCGAAAGCCGCGAGCGCTACTGCGCGAACAGAGAACTTATGGAGACGGGACCCGGCGTGGAGCTAGGCACGACGGTCATCGGTAGTGCCCTCGGCACAATTCTGTCCATCTATCTGATCGTGCTCATCGCCCGGCTTGTGATCGATTACGTCATGATGTTTGCTCGGGATTGGCAGCCCAAAGGCCCAGTTCTGATTCTTGTTGAAGCGATCTTCACGGTCACAGATCCACCGTTGAGAGCCATCCGCAAGGTCATCCCACCGATTCGGCTCGGCGGCATATCACTAGATATCGCATTCTTGGTGCTGCTGATCGGAATCCAAATTCTGATAAATGTGGTCTCACGCTTCTAGAATGACTTGTTGTTAGCGAAGAAGTCAGATCGATCGGTACCAAGCTCCACCACTACGTGTCCGTCACTACTGCCCAACGACTCTTAAAGGTGTGATCTCGATGGCCTTGACACCCGAGGACGTCCGCAATAAGCAGTTCTCGACCGCCAAGCGCAAGGGCGGCTACGAGATGGACGAGGTCGATGCCTTCCTCGACCAGGTCGAACTCGAGCTCGGTGCGCTCCAACGTGAGAACGCCGAACTCCGTGGCCGGCTCGCCGCAGCCGAGCAGGGAGTCCCAACGAGTGCACCTGCTCCTGCCGCTCCAGCTCCTGCGGTAGTAACTGCGATCGCTCCGGCACCCGTCGAGAACGTCAACGAGCAGGCAGTGGCGATTCTGGCGATGGCTCAGCGCACTGCCCAAGAACACACGGCTAAGGCGCAGGTTGAGGCAGAGCAGTTGCTCGCCGACACCAAGGTGAAGGTGGCCGAACTCGAGCGCACTGGTCAACTTGATCGGGCCACTCTTGAGCGTCGGGTTGAAGAATTGCGCGCGTTCGAACGTGAGTACCGGATGCGCCTGCGCCAGCACCTAGAGAATGCGTTGCGCGATCTCGACACGCGTGGCTCCGATGCACCCGCTGGTTCGGTACCTCAGGCACCGCCGGTCGCACCTGCACCGCCGGCTCCACCGTCAGCCCAGCCAGCTCCGCCGGCACCGCCGGCACCGCCGGCACCGCCGGCACCGTCAACCCAGCCAGCTCCTTCAGCCCAGCCAGCGCCACCGGCACCGATCTATGCGCCTCCGGCGCTAGGCACTCCGCTACCACCACCGCCAGCGCCACCGGCACCGGGAACCCCAGCGCCGCCCTCACCGTTTGGCGTGCCCACCGATGGCCAGCCGCCGCGCGAGGCGTAGCAGATCGTGTGATGAAGTAGAGGGAGGGATTCGGCCTCATGGCCGAATCCCTCCCTCTACTTTCAAAGCCGCTGCGCCAGTGGCGATTATTCCCGCGTCGGCCACCGCGCAGCCGGCTGAGCGTGCCTAGCCGACGCTGTTGCGACGCAGGGCGATTCGGAGGCCGAACTCCTCGTCAACAAGTGCTACGTCGGTGTCGAGCACGCCGTCGCCGGCACCCTCATCGAACGTGGTGGCCAGAACTTCGTCGGCCACCATGGAGCCGTGTTCACGCAGTGCGTCGGCCAGGTCGGTGTCGGTTGCCCTCCACCACACCGAGATCCGGTCGCTCACTGCGAAGCCAGCTGACTTGCGGGCATCTTGGATCAGTCGCACCATTTCGCGAGCGAGCCCGGCCCGGCGAAGTGCTGGCGTTACCTCGAGGTCGAGTGCGACGGTCTCTCCGGAGTCGCTAGCCACGGCCCAGCCAACCCGAGGTGTCTCGGTGATGATGACATCGTCGGCGGTCAGCGATACCGGCGCACCGTCGACCTCAACGCTTGCTTGCCCACCGCGCAGAGCCTGCACCAGTGCTTCGGCGTCGGTGGCTGCAATCGCTTCTGCCACAGTCGGAGTCGCGTTACCGAAGCGCTTGCCCAATGCTCGGAAGTTGGCCTTCACACTGACATCGACGAGGTCGCCAGCCGTGTCGCCCAGTGCGATCAGTTCGCCACAGTTGAGTTCATCCGACACCTCGGCCCGAAGGTCAGCCGGTAGCCGCTCCCAACCGGGTGCGGCTATGAGGGCACGCCCAAGCGGTTGCCGGGTACGAACGCTCGAGGTGGCGCGAGCAGCGCGTCCAAGCTCGACGAGTCGACGGACAAGGGCCATGTGACCTGAGAGATCGTCATCGATCACGCCGTCTTCGGACACGGGCCACGCAGCGAGGTGCACCGAGATGGGGAGTTCAGGGTCGGTCGCAGCGAATAGATCGCGCCACACTCGTTCGGTGATGAACGGCGTGAACGGCGCCATCACGAGCGTGACGATCTGAAGACATTCATGCAACGTTGCCAGGGCACTGGGATCACCAGCCCAGAACCGTCGACGCGAGCGCCGCACGTACCAGTTCGATAGATCGTCAACGTAGGCCGACAGCGCCCGGCCAGCACGCTGCGTGTCATATGCCTCGAGTGCGGCGTCAACTTCGCGGGCGAGCCGATGTGCCTCCGACAGAGCCCAGCGATCTAGCGCCGGTCGATCGGCGGTTTCAGGCGCGATCATGACGCCCGGTTCGAAGCCGGATTCGCGGGCGTAGAGGGCTTGGAAACTTACGGTGTTCCAGTAGGTCAGCAGTGTTTTACGCACGACCTCCTGAATCGTGCTGTGCCCTACTCGACGTGACTGCCAAGGTGATCCACCCGCGAGCATGAACCAGCGAACGGCGTCGGCTCCGTGCTCGTCCATGAGTGGGATTGGTTCAAGGACGTTGCCGAGGTGCTTGCTCATCTTTCGGCCGTCCTCATCGAGGATGTGGCCAAGGCAGAGCACAGTTTTGTAGGACGACTTATCGAAGACCAGTGAACCGACAGCCATCAGCGTGTAGAACCAGCCACGGGTTTGGTCGATCGCCTCGCAGATGAAGTCGGCGGGGTAGCGGTCGGCGAATTCCTGCTGGCCACGATGGGGATATCCGAACTGCGCGAAGGGCATCGCGCCACTGTCGTACCAGGCGTCGATGACTTCCGGAACCCGAGTGGCAACACTGCCGTCGGTGCAATCGGGGCAGGCGAAGGTGATGTCGTCGACGTAGGGACGGTGTGGGTCGAGGTTGCTGAGATCGTGCCCGGCTCGCGCGCCAAGATCGGCGAGGGACTCGATGCAGGTGAGGTGTCCGGAGTCGCAGGTCCAGATCGGCAGGGGAGTGCCCCAGTAACGGCTGCGCGACAGCGCCCAGTCGATGTTGTTGTTGAGCCAGTCGCCGTAGCGTCCCCACTTGATAGTGGCTGGATGCCAGTCAGTGGCCTCGTTCTCGCGCAGCAGTGCTTCTTTGATCTCGGTAGTGCGGATGTACCAGGACGGCTGCGCGTAGTAAACGAGAGGTGTGTGGCAGCGCCAGCAGTGCGGGTACGAGTGCTCGTAGGGCAGGTGCTTGAACAGCAGACCGCGGGCCTGCAGATCATCGACGAGTACTCCGTCTGCCTTCTTGAAGAACATGCCACCAACGAGCGCGACATCAGGCTCGAACGTGCCGTCGGGGCGCAATGGGTTGACGACGGGTAAGCCATAGCGGCGGCACAGGGCGAGGTCCTCGGCACCGAAAGCCGGCGCTTCGTGCACGATGCCAGATCCGTCCTCGGTGGTGACGAAGTCCGCCGCAAGAACCGTGTGGAGCGGCGCATCGGTTTCCGGGAACGCGAGGCCGGGGAAGGGTCGTACATATGGAGTTCCCACAATGTCAACGCCTGTAAGGGTTTCCACGATTACTGAATCAGCGCCGAGAACGGCTTCGCGCAGGGCCTCGGCCACCACGAGTAGCTCGCCATCTGCGGTGCGAACCACAACGTAGGTGACGTCAGGGTTGACCGCGCACGCCGTATTGGAGATCAACGTCCATGGAGTGGTGGTCCACACGAGCAGCGCTAGACCTGGGTGTCTTTCGACCAGTGGGCCGCTCGCGATCGGGAAGCGAACGTAGACCGAGGGGTCGACAACCGTCTCGTACCCCTGAGCCAGCTCGTGGTCGCTGAGGCCCGTGCCGCATCGTGGGCAGTACGGGCTGACTCGGTGATCTTGCACCAGTAGGCCCTTTTTGAAGATCTGCGACAGTGACCACCACACGCTCTCGACGTACTGCGGATCCATGGTCCAGTAGGCATCGCCCATGTCGACCCAGTAGCCCATGCGCTCGGTGAGGTCGGCGAAGGCATCGACGTGACGGAGCACCGATTCTCGACACTTGGTATTGAACTCGCCGATGCCGTAGGCCTCGATGTCCTTCTTGCCCGTGAACCCGAGTTCCTTTTCCACCGCGAGTTCAACTGGTAAGCCGTGGCAGTCCCAGCCGGCTTTTCGCGGGACGTGATAGCCCTTCATCGTGCGGTAACGAGGGAACACATCTTTGAAGACTCGAGCCTCGACATGGTGGGTGCCGGGCATGCCGTTGGCAGTGGGCGGGCCCTCGTTGAAGACCCACAGCGGACGACCAGCGGTCTGGGCGAGGGATTGGGCGAACACGTCGTTGGTTCGCCAGAACTCGAGCACATCGTGATCGAGTGCGGGCAGGTCGACCTGGGGCGGGACTGGGCGGTACATCTAGCCTCCGTCAGCAACAACAACACCTCCACATCGGATGATGTGGTGCTGGCGAAGGGACGAGGCATAAGCCCCGCGGTACCACCCTCCTTGGCTCAGAACCTGCCTGGGCCCGCTCGAGCATGTAGCAGACGGCCGGATCTACCCCGCACTAAGCGGCTCCTCCGGCAGCTGGTGGGGTGATGTTCACCTCGCGCACACCCCCGGGCTTACACCGTCCCCGGGTCGCTACTGGCTGCGTGCGGGACTACTTGTCCCCGTCATTGCCGTGTCTGAACACTGTTGGTGAGTGTATCGGGCGTTCTAGGTGGCAGGCTGACCGACATGGCCAGTGAACCGTTGCGGATTCGGGTGCGGGTGCGGCCCGGGGCCTCACGGACGGCCGTGGGTGGCAGTTACGGAACAGGACCAGAGGCGGCCTTGGTAGTGGCGGTCTCGGCTCGCGCAGTCGATGGAGCGGCCACTGAAGCCGTGCTAGTGGCACTAGCCGCAGCTCTCGGTGTGCGGCGCTGGCAAGTCAGGCTGGTCCGAGGTCAGACAAGCCGCGACAAGTTGGTCGAAATCACCGATCCCACCGCTGGCTCTGTTTCGACTCTTGCCGGACTTTTTTCCGCGTAGAAGCGACCTAAACGGCCAAAATCGCCTGTCATTCGGGGGAATATCGGCGCGCCCTGTTGATCTGACCCCGTGGGGCACCTACTCTTCGCACGACTATCGGGAGAACCCCGAGTGTCTTGGTACGGCAAGCGTCGCGGATTCCCCACCCTCAGGTTGTGACGTTTGTGAGAACCAGGAGCGTTCGCAGATCCCTCTGCGGAACAAGTGACGAGGAGTGGCCATGGCCGCGCGAACCACGGCGTCGAAGTCGGCTGCGCCGGCAAAGAAGGTGGCAGCCGCCAAGCTCATACCGGCACGTAAGTCTGTAGCAGCTAAGACGGTGACTCTGGCTAAGTCCGCTACGCCGGCGAAAGCGGTGGCCACCACTAAGAAGCCCGTTGTGCCGGCGAAGAAGCCTGCGGCTGCGGCGCCAGCTCCCGCCAAGAAGCCTGCGGCTCCAGCTAAAAAGGCTGTCGCTCCGGCGAAGAAGGCTGCGGCTCCAGCTAAAAAGGCGGCCGCTCCGGCGAAGAAGCCTGCCGCTCCAGCTAAAAAGGCTGTCGCGCCGGCGAAGGAGTCTCCGGCGAAGAAGGCTGCGCCCGTTAAGGCTGTCGCGCCGGCGAAGAAGGCTGCGCCCGTTAAGGCTGCGGCGAAGAAGGCTGCGCCCGTTAAGGCTGCCGCGAAGAAGGCTGCGCCCGTTAAGGCTGCCGCGAAGAAGGCTGCGCCCGTTAAGGCTGCCGCGAAGAAGGCTGCGCCCGTTAAGGC
>CAIXFH010000090.1 GCA_903918645.1 uncultured Actinomycetes bacterium
CACCCCTCCACTGTGTTCACGGGCTACACGTTGAACATTGCCCAACTTGTATGCGGGCAGTTACGAATGCAGGTCGTCTTTCCAGCGGACCGTCTCGGGGGATTGGCTCGCGATCATGCCGTCGAGGTTCACGACGACGGGCTCTTGGCCAGACCGAACCAACACGCACGACAGCGCTTCCTCGTTGCTCGCATTGAGTTCCTGATGTGGCACGTATGGCGGCACGTGGATGAAATCGCCGGGGCCAGCCTGGGCCGTGAACTCCAACGAATTCCCCCAGCGCATGCGTGCGCGTCCGCTGACAACGTAGATGACACTCTCAACGTGGCCGTGGTGGTGAGCCCCAGTCTTGGCGGCCGGTTCGATCACCACGGTGCCAGCCCACAACTGTTCTGCCCCACGGGTCGCATCCAGTGCGGCTGCCCGATTCATACCCGGAGTTTGTGCGGTGTTCGGGTCGAGTTCGTCGTGGCGCACCACCCGGATTCCGTGGTACTTCCAGTCGACGTCGCCGCCGTCCGCCGCTGACTGCGGTCCCTGGTCACTGGTCATGCGGGCAACAATGCCGCAACGTGAGGCAGGGCTAGTGGGTAGCCGACGATTTCGGCCGCGTGTCCCTCGTGACTGCGCTGCTGGCTGGTGGCCTACTCGAAGGTGGGCAGTGGCACTGCTGCGTCGTCAGCCAAGATGTGCGCCAGGTCGTGGTGCGTGCGGATCGGAGTGGCCTTCAGGAACAGCGAAATCACGAAAGCGACTGCCATGACTGGGGTAGCAATGAGGAAGGTAGCGGCGATTGCGTGCGCGAACGCTTCGAGTACGGCCTCACGCACGGCGGGCGGAAGGGCGTTCAAGTTGCCAAGTGATGACGTCACACCGCCGCTGGGCAGGTTGGTTCCGGGGGGAAGTATCGCGTTGATTTCTGAACTGAGCCGAGCCGCGAAGATCGCGCCGAAGACCGCGGTACCGAACGATCCTCCGATGCTCCGGAAGAACGTTGACGAACTTGTGGCAGCGCCGATTTCGCTTGGGCCTACTGAGTTTTGGACAGCGAGTACGAGAACCTGCATCACGTTGCCGAGCCCGATGCCAAGGATGAGCGCGTAGAGGTCGATCTGCCAGTACGGCGTATCGACGCCAAGGTGCGACATTAGCCAAATGCCCAGAGTCGCAAGGCCGGTACCGATGACTGGGTAGATCTTCCAGTGCCCAGTCTTGGAGATCCTGCGTCCGCTGATGATTGACGCAGCAAGCAGCCCGACCATGAGCGGCAGCAGTTGCAGACCAGAGTTGGTGGGGGTCGCACCCTTCACAACTTGCAGGTAAACAGACAGGTACACGATCGATCCGAACATCGCGAAGCCGATGACGAATCCCATGATCGAGGTGGAGCGTACGACCGGGATTGTGAACAGGCGCATGGGAACCATCGGTTCGACTGTGCGCACTTCCTGCCACACGAAAGCAACCATGGTCGCGATGCCGGCGATTACGAGCCCGATGATCGTCAGCGAGCCCCACTCGTACTTGCTGCCACCCCACACCGTCACCATCAGGAGCATGCTGACCCCGGAGACGAGTAAAACCGCGCCGAGCCAGTCGATCGGCTTCTTCTCGTGCCTTACCGGCAGGTGCAAGACGGCGCCGAGGACGAAGAACGCTGCGATGCCCAAGGGCAGGTTGATGTAGAAGATCCAGCGCCATGAGAGGTGCTGGGTGAACAGGCCGCCGAGTAGTGGCCCGAGGATGCTCGAGACACCGAAGACCGCTCCGAACAATCCCATGTAACGTCCGCGTTCGCGTGGCGGGACGAGGTCTGCGATGACGGCCATAACGAGCACCATCAGACCGCCGCCGCCGATGCCCTGGATTGCGCGAAATGCGATCAACTGACCCATCGACTGTGACAACCCGGCGAGTGCGGAGCCGATCAGGAAGATCACGACCGCCGACTGCAGCATCGGCTTGCGGCCGTAGAGGTCTGACAGCTTGCCCCAGATCGGTGTGGTTGCAGTGGAGGCGAGTAGGTACGCGGTGACAACCCACGACAATTCGTTCAGCCCACCGAGATCGCTTGTGATGGTTGGCAGCGCGGTCGACACGATCGTTTGGTCGAGGGCGGCTAGCAGCATCATCATCATCAAGGCGCCGAGAATTAGGCGCATGTGCCGCCGGCTTGCTTCCAAGGCTGCTGCCGCGGCTGGCTCGAGATCCGTGGTTGTGTCAGCGGGCACTGTCATCTAAGGGCCTTTCGAGTGAAGCATCAACGTGCATCGCGGAAGTTGAAGTTTCACGATTATCGCACGGTTGTGGACGGGCCAGTTCTCCTGCTTTGCTGCGCTGCCCCCGATTAGGCGATCTGCCAATTCCTATGGGGAGGGAAAACTGCGTCTAGCGCAGTCGGGGGCACATTGATGACAAATGTTGGGTGGGTTAGGGGAGGCGGGGGAAGGGTTGGGAGAGTTCGAGGGTTCGGGCTACTCGCAGGACTTGGCGGTCGGCGAAGTGGGCGCCCACGATTTGTAGGGCCATGGGCAGACCTTCGCGCGAAAGGCCCACTGGCACAGTCGCTGCCGGATGGCGCGTCATGTTGATGGGGTAGGTGAACGGCGTCCAATCGACCCAGTGCGTCTGAGTCGTTGGGTCGGCCACATCCGAACCAACGGGGAACGCGACCAGTGGCAACTGGGGTGACACCAATACGTCATACCGGCTGAGTAGGTCGTTTATCGCCAGTGTCGCCTGGGCTCGGACGGCATCAGCGTCAAGAAACTGCTGCGCGCTGATCCGCATGCCACGGATGTGGGTCTCGACGAGGCCCGGATCGCTCTTGTGCCAATCGCTTTCGGGCACGCCGGTGAGCGCGCGACCAATTGCGGCATCCCACAAGGTGAGGAACGCATCTCGTGTCGGCGGCATGTTTGGCTCGGCTCGCTCGACGATCGCACCTAGATCGGCCATGAGATTCACAGTGCGTTCGACTGCTGCAGCGATTTGTGGGTCGACGTCGGCGTCGCCATATCGGGGGCTGTAGGCCACTCGCAGCCCTGCGATTCCGTCGTCGATCTCGTCGATCCACGAGGTGTTGTCACGCTGAGTTGGGTAGATTTCGCGGGGGGAGGGCCTAGCGATGACTGACATCATGTGCGCGGTATCGCGAACCGTTCGAGTGATCGGGCCAAGGTGGCTGAGCAGACCTGAAACCCCCGGCGGATAGAGCGGGATCAACGCTTGGGTTGGCTTGATGCCAAACACTCCGCACAATCCGGCTGGTATTCGGATCGACCCGCCCCCATCGGTACCGACGTTGAGTACTGCCATGCCGGTGGCCGCAGCGACCGCCGCTCCACCTGAGGATCCACCAGCGGTCAGGGCGGAATCCCAAGGGTTGCGGGTGATATCGCTGATCGGACTATCGGTCAGTCCCTTCCAGCCTGACTCGGGGGTGGTGGTCTTCCCTACCAGTACGACGCCGGCGTCAAGCAGTGATTGGGTCACCGGTGAGGATTCAGTGGCGAGTTCGGCGGGGTCGATATGCGGTGAACCCTTGAGCGTGGCCCAGCCTTTGACCATCACCAGGTCCTTGATCGAGGTAGGTACGCCGTCGAGCGGACCGAGCGAATCGCCTGAGCGCCAGCGCTGTTCACTTGCCCGCGCCGAAGCTAGCGAGCCTTCGGGATCGATACGGGTGAACGCCCTGAGCAGCCCATCCTGTGCGCTGATCTGATCGAGGCAGGCCTGGGTCACCTCGACTGGTGACAAGTCTCCCGACGCGAAACCTGCCGAGAGCAGATCGACAGTGAAGTCACGCGGATCAATCGACATGTCTGACTCCAAATCGATGGTGGTCGCGCGTCCATTGCAAGAATCTGTGCCAGTTGTTGTACCTAATCGGACC
>CAIXFH010000091.1 GCA_903918645.1 uncultured Actinomycetes bacterium
ATCGAGGGAATCGAATCGCCATACGTAATTGATGCATTGTCAGCAGTCACAACGACATTCGTCTTTGCTGCGCTGGCCTGCGTCACTGTCAGCGTGCCATTCACAGACGAGGTCGGGTTGTAGGCCGAGGACGTGCCACCCGAACAGTGGGTCACGTACGTGCCAGCTGGTTGTGCGCCTGTCAACGCGGTCACATACGAACTTGCCGACGTGTACACAGCACAGGTCGGCGCCGTGGACCAGTCACTAGCAACTGTCGGTGGTGAGGTGGTGTACTCCACTGCTGGAACCGATGTGGAGGAGTTCACCGAGGATGGCGAAGAAGCAGTCACCGTGACACTCGTCTTCGCCGCTACCTCGACCGCGCCCATCGTGCAGCGGCCGTTACCACCGGTGATAACTCCACGCTGATCTGTACGGGAACACAACTGGTAGGACCACGAACTGGAAACGCCGGGATTCGCCGGAATGCTCACGCTCGTGCTCGCCGGGATCGCTCCGACAGCGGGGCTCGACGATGACGGCAGCACTGTCAACGTGCTACCACCATTGTCGGCAAGCGCACCCAACGAGGCGGCGATCGTCGTGGACGAGTTCACACTCCCGATAGCGGTGAACCCGAACGAGGCATCGTCAGAAATGTTGTAACCCAGATCGACCGGAAGAACCGCGCCCCAGCTCAGTGGCGCGAACCCGGTCGTTCCAGTGGTCTGCTTGGCGAATACTGATCCACCCACGTAGGCATCAGTATGACCGCCATCGTCGCTGTTATCGATCACACCAAACCCAGCGTGATTACCCGTGAACGTTGAACCCAAGACCGTCAATGTTCCATAACCACCGTTGTCACCGTGGTCGATTGCCGCCCCGTCTTGGTCGGCAGTGTTATTCGCGAACGTGGAATTTATGACAGTCAGATTCGCATATATTTCGGTCGAAAATGCCCACGGGTAATAGGCATTTATGTCGTACCCACCATCAGCCGAATCAATAGCACCACCATATGCTGCGCTATTGCTTTTGAAGGTCGAATTCTCAACCCGAAGATTTGTGTACGCGGATGACAATGTGCCACCCCGCACGTTGATGGCACCGCCCAGCGCGCCGTCACCGTTTTGGAAGGTGAGGTTCGTCAACGTTGCGCTGACACCAGGATCGATCCACATCATGTTCTCGTGATGACCACTTGCACCCGTATTGACCGGCTCCTGGGAGCCATCGATCGCCACATCCAGGGTTGTCGGTCCAGCGATCGTGACGTTCTTGGTCAACTCCAACGTCGTCAGCAAGTAGATCGTCGTGCAGCTCACATTGAACGTAATGGTCGTACCCGCCAACACCGCGCCCACGACAGCGCGCAATGAGCCTGCTCCAGTATCGGCACAGTTCGTCACGAGTGATGGTTGGGGACCGGCCTGCGCTGGGGCTGCGAAGGTCACTGCCCCCACGGAGGCGACCATGGTCGCTACGACGGTTAACGCCACCGCTCGCAAGCGTGCATCCAACCGTGGCAAGCCTGCCCACTCGAGATTTGCGGGTCGCCCACGGCGACCGGTTGGGGCGGGGGTGCTTGAGCCGAGCATGCCAGGACGCCACATGGCGTCTCCTCACATCTTGCCTAGGTTGAGCACCCGGCATCCGTGATGGATACGCAGCGACATAGCGGACAATTCCGTACCAGGTGATGAAGAGCCAGAGCCAGGGTCAGATCCAGGTGTCTGTAGAGGATTACTTGAGCCTGGTTCGGCGAACGCAGAGCAAAAGTCCCGCTAGGTGACCGCCGCATCACTATGTGTTGACTCCTTCGCGCGAGCGGATCAGCCAACCACCTTCGGAACGGCTTTCGTACCAGGCGATTTCGTCGACCTGAACCAGTTCGGGAATTGGTTGCTGCAAGCCCTTGAGTTGGGCCCGCCGGTCTCGCGCATTGGTGGGCAGGGAGACAGATGTCTGCAGCGATGACCTGGCGCATCGTCCGTTCGGTCCTACGCGTGCAATCGGGGGGGCCACCTCAAACAGTGTCGACATAGAGTCGCAAACGTGGTGACGCGGTGTCGGGGGATCGACTGGTTGTTGGTGCTCATTCTGGGCGTGTTGTTGGGCACGGTTGGTTTGTTGGGCACGGTTGGTCAGGGTTCATTGGCCGAGGCTCGGATCCTCACCCCCGCAGCCACAATCCCGCCAGTGTCAGCGACGTTCACGCGGATGCTCTCGGGCCTGACTCACCCGGTGCTGGTGCGCAGCGCGAATGACGGAAGGTCACGGCTATTCGTCGTGGAGAAGGCGGGCCGGATCCGGGTGGTCTCCGGCGGTCGGATAATCGGCACCTACCTCGATATCCGTGCCATCGTGCGCAGCGTCGGGGGAGAGCAGGGCCTGCTCGGCCTTGCGTTTGCCAGCGACTTCTCGACCTCGCATTTGCTCTGGGTGACCTACACCAGAGACGACGGCGCACTAGTACTCGCCCGGTTCCGGGCCACCTCGGCGGGATCAGGGTCTGTATCAGCACGAACTCGCCACGTGGTTCTGGTGATTGCGCATCCAGGGCACACCAACCACAACGGCGGCGACATCGCGTTCGGGCCTGACGGCTACCTGTATCTGGGTACTGGCGATGGTGGTGGGAGCGCCGGTGCTAACGCGGCTAATGCGCGATCCCTGTTGGGCAAGATGCTTCGTCTGGACGTGCGTTGCAGCGCGCGCACCTACTGCATCCCATCAAGCAACCCGTTCGCCCATTCATCATCTGCCCGTCGGGAGATTTGGATGTTGGGGTTGCGAAATCCCTGGCGCTGGTCATTCGACACGGGAACGGGTACCCAGTGGATCGGCGATGTGGGGCAGCATCGTTACGAGGAGATAAACGCAGTGACCTCCACGCGTTCACCTGGCGCCAACCTCGGGTGGCCATGTTGGGAGGGCCGGCACAGTTTCTCGCCGGCACATTGCGCCGCAGGAACGGCGTACCTCACCCCAACCATCGAGCTGTGTCACCCCGACCACGTGACCGGGTGCCGGTCGCGGTTGTCGGGTGAGGCGATAATTGGTGGATACGTGTATCGCGGATCGAGGTATCCACGGGCGCGCGGGCAGTACCTGTTCGCCGACTACATCACGAACCGGGCATGGTCCTATCGCGACGGCATCGTGAGTTCGCCCAGGGCCATCGTTGGAATCACTGCGTTTGGCGTCGATGACGATCAGGAGATCTATGCCGTGTCGTCCGGTGGGTCGTTGTACCGGGTTGGATTCGGGCACTGATCTGACCAGATTGCGATAGATCATTCGCCCTTAGGGCGTCTGTCGTTCACTCGTCGCTGTCGAAGCCCCGGTACGATCTCGGTGACCGGGTTTGACGCCTCGTACCCGTCAAACCACAAGCGATCGACCCTTCGTCACGGCCGATCACGACCCTACGGAGTTCTCAGTGCCACGCATTACTGTTCGCCCGCTCGATGGAGACCTCGAAGACCGCACAGTAGACGGCGGCACCACGGCAGCTGAACTCTTCCCCGATCGGTCAGTGGTTGTTGTCCGAGTCGGTGGCGAATTACGCGACTTGTCCTACGTCATCGCCGAAGGCGACGTGATCGAGGGCGTTGGCGCCGATTCCGACGACGGGCGCGCAGTGATCCGGCACTCCACTGCTCACGTACTCGCTCAGGCCGTTCAACAAATGTTCCCTGAGGCCAAGCTCGGCATTGGCCCGCCCATCCGCGATGGCTTCTACTACGACTTCGATGTTGCTCGCCCCTTCACGCCCGATGACATTGCCGGCCTCGAGAAGCGCATGCAAGACATCATCAAGTCGGGGCAGCGCTTCTCGCGTCGTGTCATCACTGAAGATGATGCTCGCGTCGAACTGGCGCTCGAACCGTACAAACTCGAACTCATCGGGCTCAAGGGTGGGTCAACCTCGGACGAGGAACTCCTCGACGTGATGGAGGTAGGCGGCGCCGAACTCACCATCTACGACAACATTGACAATAAGTCCGGCGATACCGTGTGGCGCGATCTCTGCCGTGGTCCGCATGTGCCCAGTACGCGGATGATTCCCGCGTTCAAGCTGATGCGATCAGCGGCCGCGTACTGGCGTGGCAGCGAGAAGAATCCCATGCTTCAGCGCATCTACGGCACCGCCTGGGAGAGCCGTGATGCATTGAAAGCTCACCTTGCATTCCTCGAGGAGGCCGAGAAGCGCGATCACCGCAGGTTAGGTACTGAGCTTGATCTGTTCAGTTTCCCCGACGAGATCGGGTCGGGGCTTGCGGTGTTCCACCCCAAGGGTGGTGTGGTCCGTCGAGCCATGGAGGACTACTCGCGAATCCGCCATGAAAACTCGGGGTACCGTTTTGTTTACACGCCGCACCTGACCAAGGGCCAGTTGTTCGAGACCTCTGGTCATCTGCAGTGGTACGCGGAGGGCATGTACCCACCCATGCATCTTGACGCGGAGATCGGCCCTGATGGTGAGGTCCGCCGAACCGGCCAGCAGTACTACCTCAAGCCTATGAACTGCCCTATGCACAACCTGATCTTCAGCGCACGTGGACGCTCATACCGAGAATTGCCACTGCGGCTTTTCGAGTTTGGCACGGTCTACCGCTACGAGAAGTCAGGTGTAGTCCATGGCCTGACCCGCGCTCGAGGGTTCACCCAGGACGACGCGCACATCTACTGCACGCCCGATCAGATGCAGGACGAACTCAAGTCGTTGCTCGAGTTCGTACTTGGCCTGCTGCGCGATTATGGGCTCGATGACTTCTACCTTGAGCTCTCCACTCGCGACCCAGCTAAGTCGATCGGTGACGACGCAGACTGGGCGACCGCTACTGCGGCCTTGCAGGAGGCTGCCGAATCCAGCGGTCTGGAACTCGTGCCCGATCCGGGGGGCGCCGCGTTCTACGGCCCGAAGATCTCGGTGCAGGCACGCGATGCCATCGGACGTACCTGGCAGATGTCGACCATCCAGGTTGACTTCAACTTGCCCAATCGTTTTGAACTTGAATACACCGCAGCTGATGGTTCGCGGCAGCGGCCAGTAATGATCCACCGCGCGCTCTTCGGCTCAATCGAGCGATTCTTCGCGGTCTTGCTCGAGCATTACGCCGGCGCTTTCCCGGTGTGGCTCGCACCTGTTCAGGTCATCGGCATCCCGATCACCGATGGTCACTCCGACTACCTTCTCGACGTCGCTAAGCGCCTCGAGGCGGCTGGAGTCCGGGTGGAGGTCGATACGTCAGACGATCGCATGCAGAAGAAGATCCGAAACGCGCAGAAGCAGAAGATCCCGTACATGTTGATCGCTGGCGATGAGGATGTCGCTGCCGAAGCAGTGTCGTTTCGATATCGCGATGGCACGCAGAAGAATGGTGTGTCGATTGACGACGCAATCGCGGAGATCGCTGCGGCGATCGCGAGCAGGGCACAGGTGTAGTCATGCCAGCATCAGATGCTTGGAATCGATTGTGGGGCCCGCATCGCATGGCCTATCTCAAGGGCGAGAATAAGCCCAGCCATACAGATTCCGGCGATGAATGCCCGTTCTGTTTCGCACCTTCAATGGGCGACGACACCCTGGTCGTGGCACGCGGCGAGTTGGTCTATGCAGTGCTCAACCTCTACCCGTACAACACCGGCCATCTCATGGTCTGCCCGTATCGGCACGTGCCTGATTACACCGACCTCACCACTGACGAGGTGGCCGAGCTCGGTGAGTTCACGCAGCACTCGATGCGCACGTTGCGCGAAGTTTCTGGGGCTCAAGGATTCAATATCGGTCTCAACCAGGGATCGGTTGCTGGAGCCGGTATTGCCGGACACCTACACCAGCATGTTGTTCCCCGGTGGGGCGGCGACACGAACTTCATGCCTGTGGTTAGCGGCACCAAGACCATGCCGCAACTGCTGGTCGACACTCGCGACATCATCGCCGCCGGTTGGTGAATGTCGTGAGACGGAGTGAGCGAGCGAGCCAGCGTTCACCTTCTGGTGGCCCGCAACCGCTGCTGATCTTCGACGGTGATTGTTCCTTCTGCACCACCAGCGTTCGCTGGCTTGAAGCTGCGTTTCCCGGGAGTTTTGCAGTGGTGCCATATCAACGGGCCAACCTGGCGTCTCTTACCCTTACCGAGCAGCAATGTCGCGACCGCATCCAGTGGGTCGCTGTTCCCTCGGCTCCGTCGCTGGGACGACGTGACGGGGCAAGAGCGGTGTCTGCGCTACTTCGTCGTGGTGGCCAAGATCGAGGTGGGCTTAGTGGAATTGCCGCGCTCACTCTGGGGCGTATCGCCGATGTACCGCCGATATCGCTTCTGTCTACTGGGATTTACGCCCTCGTTGCTGCCAACCGGCACCGCCTTCCTGGCGGTACACCAGCGTGTCGGATGTAGCGGGCGAGCTCCTACCTAGCGCGTGACTCCGCTTGCACCTGGGCTGCCAACTGCGCTGGCATCGGCTGATGGCGAAGGTAGACACGCGTGAACGACTCGGTGCCGTAGGCCACGGATCGAAGGTCCACTGAGTACTTTCCAAGGTGTAGTTGCGGCACCTCGGCTGTCACGCTGCTGCGCCCAGTGCCGAGTGAGTCGTTGGCGGTGACGAGCCCACGTCGCCTGGTGAGATCGGCTACCACCGCGGCCACGTACTCATCGGCGACCACCACAGTCACGAGGTCAACCGGCTCGAGCAGCGTGACTGTTGTGGCAGCCGCGGCCGAGCGGATTGCGTCGGCGCCAGCCCGTACCCAATCGCCCGCTGCGCCAGAGTCAGAGGTCGACCTCGACTCGATGAGTGTGACTCTGAGGTCGACCACTGGGTATCCGGCAGCGAGCCCGAGTGCGAGTTGTCGACGGATCCCGATCTCGAGGTCCGCCGCCGTGTCGTCGTCTGCCGCCGAGATTGGCCGCGCGTCAACGAAATCCAAGCCCGAGCCGGCCGGCAACGGCGCTGCCTCGATTACGCACATCACACCGCTATCAGGTGCATCGGCGGTTCGGTATGCAGTGCCCCGCCCAAGGCTGCTGAGGGTCTCGCGTAACGACAACCGCAGTGGCAGGGCGTCGACCTTGCTGCCGACGAGATCAGTGAGGTCAGCGAGGAATGCCTGCAGATGTGAGTCGGTTAGCGTCCAGATGATGTGGTCGTTTGTCTCGAGCGCGAAGTCGTGTCGGATGGTCAGATCCGACGACGCAAGCGAAGCGACCAGTGCGGACACCGAACTATCGACGGCAGTGGCGAATACCAAAGTCACCGGAAGCGTCGGTTCGGGGAGCAGCCAAGGCTCCACCCGCATGGGCACTTCAAGGCTTGAGATCGTGTCACCGGGGCGGGCGGTGTCAAGCCCAGTGATCGAGACGATGTCGCCTGCCGTGGCCTCAGCGACGACGTGCTCCCCGGTGATCGATCCAACATGCGCGGGCGTGTCAAAGTCGGTGGTAGCCGCCGTGATTGCGTTCGCGCCTCGAACACCCGAAAGGGCAATGTCGGTGCCAGACACCAACGTGCCGCTGAAGATGCGAGCGATCGACGATTGTTGACCGTCGACTCCGAGTCGGGTCTGGATGATCTGCGCGCAAAGTTCGCCGCCGGAATCTCCGGCGAGCGGCTCAATCGGTTCGCCTGATGAGTCAGTGACGTAGGGGAGCCGGTAGTTTCCTGGAGCCGGGAATGAGGTGGTGATGAGATCGAGGATTTCGGAAATACCGAAACCCATTGGGGTGGCTGCAGTTGCGAGGATCGGGGTGATGGCACCACGAGCTACCGATGTCCGAAGGCTCGCGGTCAGCAGGTCAATATCTGGATCTTCGTCATCGACGTAGGTATCGAGTAAATCCTCTTCGTCGCTATCGGCGAGGATCGCTTCGATCAGCGCCATGCGTGCGTCTTCGACGAGAGGGCCATGTTCAGGGTCGGGAGCACGGTCGAGTCGGGCTCCGGTTGAGTAGTCGGCGACCTGCTGGCGGAGCAGGTCGATCGACCCTGCTGCCGAGCCGTCATCCGCGTGCATGGGCAAGTGACGCGGCACTACTTCATCTCCGAACAGCCGCTGACAGATGGCAACGATCGCATCGAAGTCGGCCGCTTCCAGATCCAGGTGCGTCACCACGACTGCGCGAGGAATCTCGGCACCCGCGCATTCGTCCCAAAGGAAGGCTGCCGCGGCGTCGATGCCATCGACTGCGGAGAACACGAAGAGCGCAGCGTCAGCGGCGCGCAGTGCAGCGCGCGGCTCGCCAGCGAAATCCGCCGCGCCAGGTGTGTCGATGAAATTGATGCGTGTGCTGGCGTTGATGACCGTGTGTACGGCAAGGCGAGTGGTCGGTTCTATGGTCTTATTGGCGAGTTCGGCGAAGGCTGCATCAGCAGTGGAAGCTGAGCTTGCGTAGGCCAAGATGTGTCGCAGCAATGTGGTCTTGCCCGAACCTGTGGGGCCGACTAGGACGACGTTGCGTAATTGCTCAGGGCTTGACTCTGCGAGATCCCACTCGTTTGTCTCCGACGACCTGGTGAGTGGCATACGTCAGTATCTCCCGGTTCCGCTAGTGATGCGAACGGCACAATGGATCGAATCAGAGCCCAACTGCTCCACCAGCGACCTTCCAGCCGCTGATCGTCGATACGCTCAGCACATCATGTTGAACAACAATGCGGCTCGTCGATTCTCGGGCATCTTCGTTGACCCCGTTGCTCGGGTGTGTCTGCGCCTGCACATTTCACCGGACATGGTCACATTGGTCGGGACCTTCGCGACCTGCGCCGCCGCTCTGTACTTCTACCCGCATGAGAAATGGTTCATCGGCTCGTTACTCATTGCGCTCTTCGTATCGTTCGATCTACTCGACGGCACGATGGCACGGATGTCGGGTCGCTCCGGCCCATGGGGTGCCTTCCTCGATTCCACTCTCGATCGAGTAGCTGATGGAGCACTCTTCGGTGGGCTGCTCTTGGGCTTCGTGCATGCTGGCGACCAACTCACGGCTGCAGCGGCTCTTGCGTGCGTCGTCGGCGGCGGCGCCGTGTCGTATGCGAAGGCTCGGGCCGAAAGTATCGGCGTCGCATGCAATGTGGGCATTGCCGAGCGCGCCGAACGGGTCATGGTGACCCTTGCTGCCGCGGCGCTCTACGGCCTGGGTGTTCCGTATGTCTTACCGGCTGCCTTGTGGCTGCTAGCCGTGCTGATTTGGGTCACCGTGATCCAGCGCATGTGGCATGTGCGCACGTCGCTGCGATCGGTGCCAGCCGCTGGCGAAGCGCAGGACGCCAATGACCCTCGTGGCGGGGATTCATGAGCAGTCGCAAGGATCGATTCATAACTCTGGTGTTCGGCGCGGCCTGGAAGTTGGTGCGACTTCTGCCAGAGTGGATGGCGTACGCGCTGTTCAGCTTCATAGCCGACGTCCTGTACTCGCGGCAGGCCAAGGATGTGCTGCGGTTGCAGAGCAACTTGCGACGAGTAGTCGGCCCAGAGGTTAGTGATGCAGACCTGCGAAAGCTCACTCGTGTCGCTATGCATTCGTACTTGCGTTATTGGTGTGAGGTGTTTCGCCTGCCGAGTTGGACCGATGACGACATCCGATCGAAGATGGGTGTCGTCGGCGAACCGTTTCTGGTGGAGGCACTCGCCGAGGGTAAGGGTGTCGTCATCGTCACACCGCATATGGGCAACTGGGATCACGCGGGTGTGTGGGTATCTACGGTTCACAGCGTCGTCACCACGGTTGCTGAGCGGCTTGAGCCAGAAGAACTCTTCCAGAAGTTCCTCGACGTTCGTCTTGCCCGTGGTATCGACGTGATTCCACTCACCGGCGGCGTACCGCCATATCCATACTTGCTCAACAGGATTGAGCAGGGCCGGCTGATTGCGCTGGTCGCCGATCGCGATCTCAGTCGCGGTGCGATCAGCGTCAACTTCTTCGGTGCAGAGGCCAGGTTCCCACCGGGTCCCGCGGCCCTGGCCGTAGACACTGGAGCGGTGCTGTTACCCACGGCGATGTACTACGAGGATGGTCGTAACTGGGTGCGCTTTTACCCGCGCATCGAGGTGCCTGCTGACGGACGCAGGCTCTTGCAGGTACGAGAGGTTACCCAAAAGGTGGCCGACCGCTTTGAGGAGATCATCGGGGAGCACCCAGCTGACTGGCACATGATGCAACGAGTATGGGTGGACGATCTCGATCCCACGAGAGTTGCCAGCGAATGAGCTACGTGACACCAGCTCGAGCCGGGGGGGAGGGCCAGTGAGAGTCGGAATTGTGTGCCCCTATGACTGGAGTACACCTGGCGGTGTTCAGGTGCACGTGCGGGATCTTGCCGTAGCGCTGCTACGGCTCGGACACGAGGTCAGTGTCCTCGCTCCAGCCGATGACGACTCCGAACTACCCGACTACGTCGTGTCGTCTGGGCGTCCAATCAGTCTGTCCTACAACGGATCACGGGCCAAGGTCAATTTCGGACCTATCGCGGCGCGACGCGTCCGAAAGTGGTTGCGCGAAGGCGACTTCGATGTCTTACACATCCACGAGCCGATGTCTCCGAGTGTGTCTGTGTTGTCGTGTTGGTCGGCTCGAGGGCCGATGGTGGCAACGTGGCATTCGTCGATGGAACGCTCGCGAGCGCTGTCGGCCATGTATCCATTGGCACAGACTGCACTCGAGAAGGTATCGGCTCGCATGGCTGTCAGTGAGGCTGCACGGCAGACGCTTGTCGAGCACATGGGCGGTGATGCGGTCTTGATTCCCAACGGTGTCGACTGTTCCGCTTTCGGAGGCGTTGAGCCCCTTGAAGGGTGGATGCCCGATGGCGCCACGTTGTTCTTCATCGGTCGCATGGACGAGCCACGCAAGGGGCTGCAGTTGTTGCTTGAGGCGTTACCCGCCATCGCTGAACAGCATCCGCGAGTGCGTTTGTTGGTGGCAGGCCCAGGCGACATCAACGACTTTCGCTCACGACTAGCGCCTGATATCGATGCGCGGGTCGAGTTCCTCGGGCTGATCAGTGAAGAAGACAAAGCCCGTGCGTTTGTGTCGGCCGATATCTACGTTGCGCCCAATACCGGCGGAGAGAGCTTTGGCATTGTGCTGCTCGAAGCGATGGCAAGTGGAACCCCTGTATTGGCAAGCGATATCGAGGCCTTCAGGCAGGTTGTCGCCGACGGCACAGCGGGCGCCTTGTTCGCCAACGAGGACGCAATCGACTTAGCCAGGGTGGCATCCCGACTTCTCCACGACGCTGCGGAGCGCGCTGACCTTTCTGTCGAAGGTTTGCGGCGCGCGCAGGAGTTTGACTGGCAGAGCGTGGCGAGCCGGGTGGTCGAGGTCTATGAATCGGTCACAGTCACGGGGGAGCGTGTCACCGAAGACCTTCGCGGTCAGGTGATCGGCCGGCTTTCCCGACGCGATAGAGATGACGGGGGCGAATGATGGATTCGTTGACCAACATTTTGCTCGTGGTCGTGTTGCTCGGTGTCATTGTCGTCTACCTGTCATCGACCGCGGGTCGACTCGATCGGTTACACCACCGAATCGAGACAGCGCATGCGGCTCTAGATGCCCAACTGATTCGTCGGGTTGCTGCTGCCCAAGACATCGCCTCGTCTGGTTTCCTTGACCCGGCCTCCTCACTTGTGTTGTCGGCGGCGGCCCAAGAGGCGCTCATCGCTGATCCGGACGACGACGCGCAGCGGTCGCTTGTTGAGAGCGATCTGACCCGAACGATCAATGCGGTGTTCGATGGCGGTGAGGTCGTCGACGAAATTCGGGAGGCAGCCGGACCGAACCAGGTTTTGGTCGAGCAACTCATTGGCGAGATGGCTGTCGCTTGCCGCAGAGTGGAACTTGCGCGTCGTTTTCATAACGACGTGGTCCGATCATGCGTCCAATTGCGCCGGAAGCGGGTCTCGCGGTACTTCCGCCTGGCAGGGCACACGCCGTTGCCAGCGACGATCGACTTCGACGACACTCCGCCGCCGAGCCTGGCGGGCATGTAGGTCGAAGTCAGGCTTAGGCTCGGGTATGACCGCCGAATAGGTCGTCGTCATGATCGGAGAGGGCGGAATTAGTGCGCACACAGCGGTTGGCAATTGTTGGAGCTGGGCCAGCGCTCTGCTGTGCGCTGGTACTCACCGGGTGCAGTTCCTCGGCTCCGAATCCACCCGCGTCTTCCTCGAACAGTGCGGCGAGCCCGACTCAAAGTCAGTCTTCTCAGCCTTCCAGTCCGTCGGACACTCCCAGCCCGACCACGCCCGCGCCATCTACCGATTCACCGTTCTCCGGGCGCCCAGGCGGGCTCGGCAAGCCGGTCCTCATCGTGAAGTTCGATAACACGCCAAATGCGCAGCCGCACAGCGGTTTGACCAAGGCAGACCTTGTCTACATCGAGGAAGTCGAATACGGCCTGACTCGGCTCGCCGCCGTGTTCTCCACTGACCTTCCCTCGGTCATTGGTCCCGCACGTAGCGCGCGCATCTCCGATATCGACCTGCTGGCGCAATTCGGCAAGCCGGCCTTCGGCTACTCCGGCTCGCAGCACAAGTTGCATCCGTTGCTGGCCAAAGCGTCGATCTACGACGTCTCCGGTGATGCGGGCGGCAAAGGCTGGTTCCGTGACCACTCTCGTCGAGCCCCTTATAACTTCATGGGACGACCGGCAGTGATCATGACTCGAGCACCGAACGCTTCAGGTGCGGCTGACATTGGTTTTCAGTTCAGCGTCGATGCGCCGGCGGGCGGCAGCCCAGTGAAGTCGGTGACCGCGACTTACCCCGGCTCGTCGGCAAAGTTCACCTGGAACACCGCCCACAAGAACTTCGACATCAGGCTCAACGGCAAGCCGGCACGTGCGACCGAGGGTGGGACGCAGCATGCGACCACGGTGGTCATTCAGTACGTCAAGCAGTACGACAGCGGGTTCGGCGACAAGTTCGGTGGCCGTACCCCAATGCTCGTCACAGTAGGCACTGGCAAAGGTCTGGTCCTACGCGACGGGTTGGTGTATCCGGTCACGTGGTCGAGGCCAATCCTCACCGGCGGAACCACTTTCACCGGAGCCGACGGCACTGTTGTCACGTTTGCGCCGGGTCAGGTCTGGGTGGCTCTGCTCAACAAGAAGACCCCTGCTCACGTCGTCTGAAAGGGGGCTAGGCGGCAGATTGACCCTTGTTAGGTAAACTGCCTACGACAACGCGCATCCGGCGCGTTTGTCACCCAACGTGTCGCTGAGGTTTTGTCATGTCGTCGCAGCCCGAGTCCACCCCCGCCCCCGAGACTGGTACCTCCCGCGTGAAGCGCGGAATGGCCGAGATGCTCAAGGGCGGCGTCATTATGGACGTCGTCACCGCTGACCAGGCGAAGATCGCTGAGGATGCCGGTGCGGTGGCCGTCATGGCCCTTGAACGAGTGCCCGCTGACATCCGCGCCCAAGGCGGAGTGTCTCGGATGAGCGATCCGGACATGATCGACAGCATCATCGCCAGCGTCTCGATCCCCGTGATGGCCAAGGCGCGTATCGGTCACTTCGCTGAGGCGCAGATCCTTCAGAGCCTTGGAGTCGATTACATCGACGAGTCCGAAGTTCTTACCCCAGCCGACTACGCCAACCACATCAACAAGTGGGCCTTCACCGTTCCGTTCGTGTGCGGTGCCACCAACCTCGGTGAGGCGCTGCGTCGGATCTCCGAAGGCGCGGCGATGATCCGCTCTAAGGGTGAAGCCGGTACCGGCGATGTCTCGAACGCCACCACCCACATGCGCAAGATCGGCGGCGAGATCCGCCGGTTGACCTCGATGTCCAAGGACGAGTTGTACGTCGCGGCCAAGGAGTTGCAGGCCCCGTACGACTTAGTGGTGCAGGTCGCGGAGAACGGCAAACTTCCGGTGGTCATGTTCACCGCCGGCGGTATCGCAACTCCGGCCGATGCCGCGATGATGATGCAGTTGGGCGCCGAGGGCGTGTTCGTCGGATCTGGCATCTTCAAGAGCGGTGACCCCGTCAAGCGAGCTAACGCCATTGTGCAGGCCACTCTGCACTTCGATAACCCCGACGTACTCGCCAAGGTGAGTCGTGGTCTCGGTGAGGCCATGGTCGGTATCAATGTCGCCGATATTCCGGTCCACCACCGCCTGGAAGACCGCGGCTGGTGAGCACGACCCCGAGGATCGGGGTTCTCGCCCTCCAAGGTGATGTACGTGAGCACGAGGCGGCGCTCACCGCTTCGGGTGCAGTGGCTTTACGTGTGCGGTCGGTCGAGGATCTCGATCAGGTAGACGCATTGGTCGTGCCAGGGGGCGAGTCGACCACGATGAGCAATCTGGCGCTGCGTTGGGGGCTCATGGACCCACTGCGGGCTCGAGTCGCCTCGGGGATGCCTGTTTACGGGTCGTGTGCCGGGATGATTATGCTCGCGGATCGCATCGAAGGTGGCCGTCCGGATCAAGAGACCATCGGCGGCCTTGATGTCACGGTGCGACGCAATGCATTCGGTCGCCAGGTCGATTCTTTCGAGACTAACTTGCACATGACTGCCGCTACCTTCGGTGATCGTCCATTTCATGCCGTTTTCATCCGAGCTCCCTGGGTTGAACAGGTCGGCGACGCGGTGACAGTTCTAGGAACCGTGACCGAGCATGGGGTCCCCGGTAGGATCGTGGCCGTGCAGCAGGGTCATCTGCTCGCGACGTCGTTCCACCCAGAGTTGACGGGTGATCTGCGTGTCCATGAGTACTTTGTTGAGATGGTGAGAGAGCAGGCATGAGCGGCCACTCCAAGTGGGCGACAACCAAGCACAAGAAGGCTGTGGTTGATGCCAAGCGAAGCAAACTCTTCGCCAAGCTGATCAAGAACATTGAGGTGGCTGCGCGCACCGGTGGGGGCGATCCAGACGCCAACCCCACGTTGTACGACGCGATCTACAAGGCTAAGAAGAACTCGGTTCCCAACGACAATATCGACCGCGCACACAAGCGCGGATCAGGTGTTGAGGCTGGTGGAGCCGAATATCAGACCATCATGTACGAGGGCTATGGCCCCAACGGTGTAGCCGTGCTGATTGAGTGCCTCACCGATAATCGCAATCGCGCGGCCTCCGACGTGCGGGTGGCCATGACTCGCAACGGTGGCTCGATGGCCGACCCTGGGTCCGTCTCGTATCTGTTCTCACGCAAGGGCGTGGTGATCGTTGGGAA
Source organism: uncultured Actinomycetes bacterium (assembly GCA_903918645.1). GTDB lineage: Bacteria > Actinomycetota > Actinomycetes > S36-B12 > CAIYMF01 > Longivirga. Next base: position 15,180 of record CAIXFH010000091.1, read on the forward strand.
GAACGGCCTCAGCGAGGACGACATCTTGATGGCAGTCCTCGAGGCTGGCGCCGAAGAGGTCAACGATCTTGGTGAATCCTACGAAGTGGTCTCTGCCGCTGGCGATGTCGTAGCCGTACGAACCGCTCTGCAGGAGGCTGGCATCGACTACGAGTCGGCCGACACGTCGTTCCTGCCGAGTCTTCATGTCGAGGTCGACGAGGACACCGCTCGTAAGGTGTTCAAGCTCATCGACGCGCTCGAGGACAGCGACGACGTACAGAACGTCTTCTCGAACTTCGACATTTCCGACGAGGTTCTGGCAGCTCTCGACGCCTGATCGGTGGTTTCAACCGTATCGGCGTGGCGGCTGTCCGTCCCCGTCCGGCGTCACGTACGATCCGAACACCTGTTCGGTACTACGGAGGGACGCACGGACAAATGCGCGTGCTTGGAGTCGACCCCGGCCTGACCCGGTGTGGCATCGGTGTCGTCGATGGCGCACCCGGCCGCCGTCTCACCTTGGTCCGCGTTGAGGTAGTTCGCACCGATCCGCACGATGATCTGGCGCGTCGGTTGTTGTCCTTGGAGGAAGGCATTGAGGCCGTTTTGGACGCTGTCCGTCCCGATGCGGTGGCGGTAGAGCGGGTGTTTAGCCAACACAACGTGCGCACCGTCATGGGTACCGCCCAAGCAGGCGCGGTGGCGATCACGTGTGCGGCCCGTCGCGGAATACCCGTCATGTTGCATACGCCGAGTGAGGTCAAGGCTGCCGTTACTGGCAACGGTCGCGCCGACAAAGACCAAGTGGGCGCAATGGTCGCTCGACTCCTCGGCTTGACCGAGATCCCCAAACCCGCCGACGCAGCCGACGCATTGGCGCTGGCGATCTGCCATCTGTGGCGCGGTGATAGTTCCGCTCGGCTGGCCGCGGCAGCGGCGGCTGCACCGCAGTCGCGAATTCCGCGGTCACTTCCTCGCGCACCCGGCCAGCCCGCCGCCGCTCGGATTGTCGCTGTGCGGGGTGCCCGATGATTTCCTATGTCCGTGGCTCGGTCGCGGTGCTTACCGGTTCGACTGCTGTCGTTGACGTTGGCGGGATCGGCTTCGAATTGCACTGTGCCCCAGGCACTTTGGCCGACCTGCGGGTCGGCCAGCAGGCGATGTTAGCCGCGTCCCTGATCGTTCGTGAGGATTCGCTCACGCTGTTCGGCTTCGCCGATTCCGATGAGCGCGAGGTTTTCGAGATCCTGCAAACCGTCACCGGAGTGGGTCCGCGTCTGGCCCAGTCTCTTCTCGCGGTGCATCGTCCCGATGACCTGCGCCGAGCCGTTGCCACCGACGATGTGCCAGCGCTCATGCGCGTTTCGGGAGTAGGCCGTAAGGGTGCGCAGCGTCTTGTGCTCGAACTCAAGGACCGTCTCGGCGCGCCGCACTCGGCAGCTTCGACCAATCTGGGCGGTGGCACATCGTCGACGGGCCCGGTCTGGCAGGGCCAGGTGCACAGCGCGCTGGTCGGGCTCGGCTGGAATCCACGTGAGGCTGATGCTGCGGTAGCCGCGGTGGCCGAGGACATCGATCCCGACTCCGATGTGGCCACCGCACTTCGTGCCGCGTTGCGGTCCTTGGACCGCGGATGAGCGTCGATAACCTCCACAACTTCGAACCCAACCCCGACGACGAGTCGAACCGGCTGGTCGATGCGAACGCAGATGGCGACGACATGCTCGTCGAAGGTGCCTTGCGTCCGCGCACACTCGACGCATTCATCGGCCAGCAGCGGGTCAAGGATCAGCTTGGGCTCGTGCTGGCTGCATCATCGGCTCGCGGCCGGGCAGCTGATCACGTTCTGCTCGCTGGCCCACCTGGTCTCGGCAAGACCACGCTGTCGATGATCATCGCCGCGGAGTTGGGGATGCCGCTGCGGATCACGAGTGGGCCAGCCCTCCAGCACGCGGGGGATTTGGCGGCGGTGCTGTCGAGCCTGGTTCCCGGTGAGGTCCTGTTCCTCGACGAGATTCACCGCATGTCGCGGATGGCCGAGGAGATGCTCTACCTCGCGATGGAGGACTTCCGAGTCGACATCATCGTGGGCAAAGGCCCTGGGGCTACTGCGATTCCGCTTGAACTTCCACCGTTCACGCTGGTCGGTGCCACCACTCGCGCCGGCCTGCTACCCGGGCCGCTTCGCGATCGGTTCGGCTTTACCGCGCACATGGACTTCTATGAGGCCGACGACATCCACGCGATCTTGGTGCGCAGCGCCGCTCTCCTAGGCGTCCCACTCGCTCCTGACGCTGCTGCTGAGATCGCCAAACGCAGCAGAGGCACACCACGCGTGGCCAACCGGTTGTTGCGTCGTGTACGCGACTACGCGCAGGTGAAGGCCGACGGCAATGTTGACCTCGCGTTGGCCCGCGCGGCACTTGAGCTATACGAGGTCGATGAGATTGGGCTGGATCGCCTCGACCGAGCGGTACTCGACGCACTGCTGCGGCGCTTTGGTGGCGGACCTGTCGGCCTGTCGACTTTGGCCGTGGCGGTTGGCGAGGAATCCGAGACAGTTGAGACCGTGTGTGAGCCGTTCCTTGTGCGGTCTGGGTTCCTAGCGCGGACACCGCGAGGTCGTGTCGCGACTCCCGCTGCCTGGCAGCATCTCGGCCTCACTCCGGCGCCAGGGACCCCGTTCGCTGCGGCAACCTTGCCGTTTGAGGCAGAGACCGGATCCGACTTAGAGCAAGAATGACCGGGCCAGGCAGGTTCCCTCGGGGCTGATCCGGCCTAGACTGCAAGTGACCCATTCCTCGTCAGTCAAGGACTTCTCGTGCCTCCGTTGGGAACATTCCTGCCCGTCATCATCGTCATCGCGATGTTCTACTTCCTCGTGCTGCGTCCTGCGCGCACGCGTCAGGCCCAGCAGCGGGCGCTCAACGCACGCCTTGCGCCGGGCCTTGACGTCATGACCACTTCGGGCATCTTTGGACTAATTGTGTCGATTGCCGACGATCAGGTGTCGCTGGAAGTTGCTCCAGGCGTTCGCATCCGGGTCATGTCAGCGGCCATCGCGAAGATCGTCGACTCGACCCCAGCGGACGAGTCATCAGACACGGCGTCCGGCGGCGCGTCGCGCTCCGAACTCGCCGAAGGCTGACCACTCTGCGTGTCCTTGAGAGAGCCCGAAAGTTGCTCTCGGTAACGACACGCCACCCGAACGGGTCAACCCAGGGCCGGTAAGCGGGCTTCGGTCCGACATACTTCTCAAGTCGCGTGAGCACGGGAACATCACCCGTTGCTGACTCGTCTGAGAGGGGTAACCCTTTCGCGTTGTGGACGGCCAGCCTGGCCGTCTGGGGAGGTCCCGCACCCGGCGGGCACGACTATTCCCGTGTGCGGCTGCTGCCGCATGTAGGACGACCAGGAGACACCACGGTGGCCGCACCGACTAAGACGAGCGCGAGTCCTGGGCGCACGCTCATGATTCTCGGTCTGATTCTGCTGGCGCTACTTGCGTGGGCCTTCGTGCCCACCCCGCGCGCACCCAAGCTTGGGCTTGATCTGCGCGGTGGAACTCAAGTAATCCTGACGCCGGTCTCTACCGACGGAGCGCAGATCCAAGATGACCAGCTCAAGCAGGCCGTGGAAATCATCCGGCAGCGTGTCGATGGCTTCGGCGTAGCCGAATCTGAGGTCACCACCCAGGGCAGCGGACAGAACGCGAGCATCATCGTCTCGATTCCTGGGGTTACCAACCAGGCGATCTTGGACTCGCTCTCGACCACTGCCAAGTTGGATTTCCGACCAGTACTCAACATCGACTACGGCACTCCGCAGCCGATCGTGACTCCCTCGCCCAGTGGTAGTGGATCACCCAAGCCTTCAGCGTCCTCCTCGCTCTCTGGTTCGCCCGCGCCGTCAGCATCGGTATCTGCATCGGCCGGCGGGACCGCATCAGCCACGGCGTCGAGCAACGGCGCGGCAGTGACGGGCGGACTTCGTCCGGCGGCTGACAGCAGTGCATCTCCGTCTCCCTCTCCGTCAGCGGCCTCTCCGTCAGCGTCATCGGTCACCACGACCACCGTTGGTGGTGTCACCTCGGTTGGCGGCAATCCGCCGATCCAGTCAGCCAAAAACGACGCCGCGCTTAAGGCTGCCTTCGGCAACCTGGACTGCTCTACCCCAGGTGCGACCAAGGGCGGGCCAAACGATCCCAAGAAGTTTCTAGTCACCTGTTCCACCGATGGTTCGGTCAAGTACCTGCTCTCGCCCGCCGCTGTGCAGGGCGTTGAGATTTCAGGTGCTTCTGCTGGTCTTTCGCAAAACGGCGGTGGGTGGGAGGTCAACCTCACCTTCACCTCTGACGGTGCCAAGCAGTTCGCCGACACCACCACATCGCTGTCGAGCAAGCAGCCGCCAGAGAACCGGTTCGCCATCACACTCGATGGTTTGGTGCAGTCAGCTCCGTCGGTGAGCAGCCCGATTCTGGGTGGCAGCGCCGTCATCACGGGTTCGTTCACAGCTGATCAGGCCAAGGCCCTTGCCAACGTCTTGAAGTACGGCTCACTGCCGGTGTCACTTACCCCGTCGTCGGTGCAGCAGCTGTCACCAACTTTGGGTCAAGATCAGCTCACCGCCGGTATCACCGCCGGTCTGCTCGGGCTATTGCTCGTCGTCGTGTACCTAGTGATCTACTACCGGGCGCTGGGCTTGGTTGCAGTTGCCTCGCTACTTGTCGCCGCCGCAATCACCTACAGCCTGTTCGTGATTCTGGGTCGCCAGTTGGGCTTTACCCTGTCTCTTGCCGGCGTTGCCGGTGCGATCGTCGCGATCGGTATAACCGCCGACTCATTCGTTGTGTACTTCGAACGTATGCGAGATGAGATCAGAGAAGGTCGCAGTCTTCGTGCTGCCGGAGATGCGGGCTGGATTCGAGCTCGACGAACGATTCTGGCCGCCGACTTCGTCTCATTCCTAGCCGCGGTAGTCCTGTACTTCTTGTCGGTCGGCAGTGTGCGCGGCTTCGCTTTCACCCTGGGGCTGACCACAATCGTCGACATCGTCGTCGCGTTCCTGTTCACGCGACCACTCGTCTCGGTGTTGATGCGCACAGCGTGGTTTACCTCGGGTAAGCCATGGACCGGGCTATCACCGAACCGTCTTGGGGTTTCCCCTGCGGCACCTGCCGAAAGTCGAACCACTGTGGCCGCTACTCGCGCCGCGAAGGAGTCCTGATGTCCTCGCTAGGCACCCTGGCACACAAGCTCTACAGCGGTGAGGTCTCCTACGACTTCATCCGCAACCGCCGTCGCTGGTACGCGATCTCGGGCATCTTCCTCGTACTCGCTCTCGTCGGCCTTTTCGGTCGCGGTCTCAACATGGGTATTGAGTTCAAAGGCGGCTCCGAGTTCACCATCCCGCCGAGTCAGTCAACTGTTGAGCAGGCTCGTACCTCTGCCAAGACCGCGGGCATCACAGATCCGATCGTCACGCAGGTCGGTGCAGACAAGATCCGCATTCAGACACCGGCACTGACCCCGAAGGAGTCGGCGGCGGTCACCGCGCAACTCTCGAAGGATCTGGGTGTGTCCCAGGGCGAGATTGGCGTGACACTGATTGGACCTACCTGGGGTGCTGAGATCTCGAAACGTGCAGCGCAAGGGTTGGTGGTATTCCTTGTATTAGTGGTGATCTTCCTGTCGGCGTACTTCGAGTGGCGACTCGCAGTGGCTGCTCTAGTCGCGCTTATCCACGACTTGTTGATCACCGTCGGGATCTACGCACTCACTGGATTTGAGATCACGCCAGCGACGGTGATCGGGGTCTTGACCATCTTAGGTTTCTCGCTCTACGACACCGTGGTGGTGTTCGACAAGGTGCGCGAGAACACCAAGGGCATCACGTCGGGAAACCGGATGACCTACAGCGAGGCCGCCAACCTGGCGCTCAACCAGACCCTGGTGCGTTCGATCAACACCTCAGTCGTGGCGCTGCTGCCAGTGGCCTCGATTCTGGTTATCGGCGTTGGGTTCTTGGGCGCCGGAACGTTGAAGGACTTGGCACTCGCTCTGTTTGTGGGTACCGCAGCCGGTACTTACTCGTCGATCTTCATCGCGACGCCGGTTGCCTGCCAGCTGCAGGAGCGCCGTCCGGAGATGAAGGCGCTTGCCTCTCGCGTTCAGGCACGTAGATCGGGTTCGGACAAGAACAAGAACGCAGCGCGCAAGGGTGCTGGTGGTACGGCGTTGCTCGAATCCGACACCGACGAGCAGGGGTCCGACACTACGACGGCAGCCCTGCTCAACCATGGGATCGTCGCAACCGGCCCGCGTCAGCAGCCGAAAAACTCGAGTCGAAGTCGGCGCAAGAAGTAGTTGTGACCGAACTCGAATCCTTTCTCGATGAGCACATTCGGGTCATAGTCGACTGGCCAACCGCTGGTGTGCACTTTCGCGACATCAATCCGCTGCTTGCGCACCCGCTCGGCATCGGCAACGTCGTCGATGGGATGAATGCCGCGTTGCTCGCAGCAGCTCTGGACGATTTTGACGTCGTAGCTGGTATTGAGGCTCGTGGATTCATGCTCGGGGCTGCCCTTGCTGCTGCTCGGGGGATCGGTTTCATCCCGGTGCGCAAGCAAGGCAAGCTCCCAGGGCAGGTACATGCGGTCACCTACGACCTCGAGTACGGCAGCGCTACGTTGGAACTTCAGATCGACGCAGTGCGTCCCGGCCAACGCGTGCTCCTGGTCGACGATGTCCTAGCCACTGGTGGCACAGCAGGGGCGGCATCAGCACTACTGACCACAGCTGGCGGCAACGTGGTGGCGTTGATGGCTTTGCTCGAGATCTCGGTTCTAGGTGGTCGCAGCCGACTCATGGATCTGCCAGTGCTGGCTCTGCGCGCGGTCTGATTCGTTGCGCCGCCGGTGGGAACGTAGACTCAGACGTCACAGCAGCCCGCAGGCCTAGGGGGAGCACAGTGACCGACGATGTAGTCGAGGTACAGGGCGCGTCCGTGCCTGTCCCGCAGAGCGTCACTTCGCTCTATTCGCCTGCTGTCGCTGCCACCAGCCGCCGTTCGATTCTGCCCAGGATTACGCCTTGGCGCGGTAATGGACGAGCTAGCACCTTCCCTGAACTCGAACCGTTGTTCCGCCTGGTTCGTACCTATCACCCCAAGGCTGATCTTAAGATCTTGGAGCAGGCGTACGAGCGCGCGCTGTATTTGCATCGCGATCAACGTCGACGCTCGGGTGAGCCCTACATCACTCACCCGCTTGCGGTGGCGATGATCTTGGCCGAGCTCGGGATGACGCCGCCCACCCTGGCAGCGGCCCTACTGCACGACACAATTGAAGACACCGAGTACTCCCTTGATGCCCTGCGCGAGGACTTCGGTGATGAGGTCGCTTCGCTGGTCGATGGTGTCACCAAACTCGACAAGGTTAAGTACGGCCAGGCCACTGCAGCCGAGACGGTGCGCAAGATGGTTATCGCGATGGCCCGCGACATCCGCGTACTCGTCATCAAGTTGGCTGACCGATTGCACAACATGCGCACGTTGCACTGGATGCCCATCGAGAAGCAAGAGTCGAAGGCTCGCGAAACGCTGGAGATCTACGCTCCACTCGCGCATCGCCTAGGCATGAACACCATGAAGTGGGAACTCGAGGATCTCTCGTTCGCAGCGTTGTATCCCAAGATGTACGACGAAATCGCCCGTCTAGTGGGTACCCGTGCACCCGAGCGCGATAGTTATCTGGGGGAGGTCACCGACGCTGTAGAGGCCGATCTCCGCGAAGCGAAGATCAAGGCCACGGTCACGGGTCGACCCAAGCATTACTACTCCGTTTATCAGAAGATGATCGTGCGCGGTCGTGACTTCGCCGACATCTATGACCTCGTAGGAATACGTATCACGGTCGAGGATGTCCGCGACTGTTACGCCGTCTTGGGCATCATCCACGCCAGGTGGAATCCAGTCCCTGGGCGGTTCAAGGACTTCATCGCGATGCCGAAGTTCAACATGTATCAGTCGTTGCACACGACCGTGATCGGGCCGGGAGGCAAGCCCGTAGAGATGCAGATTCGCACGATGGACATGCACCGCGCCGCAGAGTACGGCGTGGCTGCGCACTGGCGTTACAAGCAGGGGACAGTAGGCGGCAAGTCGGGCCCCGACGACATGGGTTGGCTGCGTCAACTTCTGGAATGGCAGCGCGAAACCGAGGATCCCGACGATTTCCTCGATGCGCTTCGTTACGACCTTGGTTCTACCGAGGTGTTCGTCTTCACGCCCAAGGGCGACGTTGTAGCGCTGCCCGGCGGTGCCACGTCGATTGACTTTGCCTATGCGGTGCACACCGAGGTCGGACACCGCTGTGTCGGTGCGCGAGTCAACGGCAAGCTCGTGCCACTTGAGTCCGCCCTCACATCCGGTGATGTGGTTGAGGTATTCACCTCAAAGGCTGAGAACGCTGCACCCTCGCGCGACTGGCTGCAGTTCGCACAGAGTCCGCGCGCCCGATCCAAGATCAAGGCCTGGTTCTCCAAGGAGCGCCGTGAGGAATCGGTCGAGGCAGGTAAGGATGCGCTGACCAGAGCGATGCGCAAGGCCGGACTCCCCATGGCTCGGCTCTTTTCGACCTCGTCACTTCAAGCGCTGCTCGCCGATATGCACTACGCGGACGTCACAGCGCTCTATGTCGCTGTTGGCGAGGGCAAAGTCACCGCGACCAGTGTCGTACAGCGCCTCATGCAGGCCCACGGCGGAGCCGATGGCGCAACCGAGGATCTCGCTGAAGCGATCAACCCGACTCGGGTGGCATCGGGCAAGGCGCGGCCACAAGGTGACCCCGGCATCGTGGTCAACGGCGACGACGACGTTTGGGTGAAGTTGGCGCGTTGCTGCACGCCTGTGCCTGGAGATGCGGTGCTGGGCTTTGTTACTCGCGGCAACGGAGTTTCGGTACACCGCACTGACTGCGTGAATGCCGACCAGTTGCGACTTGAGCCCGACCGCATCGTGCCGGTGTCGTGGGCACCGAAATCCACCAGTGTTTTCTTGGTCAACATTCAGGTTGAGGCGTTGGATCGCTCGCGTCTGCTATCCGACGTTACAAGGGCGCTGTCGGACCAGCATGTCAACATCTTGTCAGCCTCGGTGAGCACAACGCGCGACCGTATTGCCCTCTCGCGCTTCACTTTCGAGATGGCAGACGCTGCCCACCTGGGTCAAGTACTCAACACAGTTCGCGGGGTCGAAGGGGTCTTCGACGTCTATCGAGTGTGACCTCGAATTCGCCGGGATCAGCCGGCGAACTCAGTGGCCGCGCGTTGGGCCGCATCGAGCAGGGCTCGGGTCGTGGTGATGCGGGTGTCAGTTTCCTGCACCTTGCGAGCATCTCCGGCCGCCTCTGCCTTTGCTCGCTGCGCCTCGAGTTTGTCGAGGGATCCTTGGAACTGCGCAACAGTTGCATCAGCGCGTGCCTTGGCTTCGGGGTTGCTGCGTCGCCACTGATCCTGCTCGCCCTGGCGCAGGCTCTCTTCTACCTTGCGAAGTCTGCCTTCGATCCGCTCCTTGTCATTGCGCGGAACGTGGCCGATCTTCTCCCAGCGTTCTTGGATCGAACGCAGGGTTGCCTTGGCAGCCTTGAGGTTGCTCGGATCAATCGCCTCAGCCTCGGCGAGCAGGGCTTGCTTGCTGGCAAGGTTTTCGGTGAAGCCAGCATCGCGCTGCGATAACGCGGCAGTGCGAGCCGCAAAGAAGGTGTCCTGTGCGCCGCGGAAGGCGTTCCAGAGGGTGTCCTCTTCTTCCTTGCTCGCGCGTCCGGATTCCTTCCATCGAACCATCAGCGCACGGTAGGCACCGGCAGTGACTCCCCAGTCAGTCGACGACTTGAGCTCCTCGGCCTCGGCGACGAGTGCTTCCTTAACCTGGCGTGCCTCGCTGCGCTCGCTATCGAGTTTCGCGAAGTACTGCCGGCGCTGCTTGTCGAACTGGGATCGGGCATGGCTAAAGCGCTTCCACAGGGCTTGCTCGCTGGTGCGGTCGGCCCGGGGGGCTGCCTTCCAGTCGTCGAGCAGCGCCTTGAAGCGCTCGCCGGTTGACTTCCACGACGTCGACTCGGCCAGCCCCTCGGACTCGGCGACGATGGCTTCGCGTGCGGCCAGTGCTGCGGCTTTGGCGGCTGCTCTTTCCTCCGCGATCGCCTTGCGACGTTCTTCGATCAACTCGTCGAGTTGATCGACTCGAGTGCTCAGCGAGGCGATGTCACCGACCATGGCGGGAGCTGCGATTGCTTCGCGAGCACGGGTGATCAGCGCGGTGGTCTGTTCGGTGGCCGACTTACCCTCGCCGATACGACGGCTGGCGAGATCGAGCTCAGCGCTCAAGTCGTCGTACTTGCGGGCGAAGAAGGCGAGGCCTTCCTCGGGGGTGCCAGCGGCCCAGTTGCCGACCGTGACTTCGCTGCCATCGCCCAGGACTAGGGCAACAATGCCATCGGCGGAAATCCGGCCGAACTTGGTTGATTCCGATACCGGCTCAGGTGCTGGTATGACCGGCTGGGACGCAACCGGGGGTGCAGGGCGAACGGATCCAGCCAAGATGGCCGGGCTTGGTCGTGGACCCGGCTTCGGAGCGCCCGAGGCAGAGGCAGAGGCAGAAGCAGAAGCAGAAGCAGAAGCAGAATCAGCGGCAGAAGCAGAGTCTGCAGAATCAGCGGCAGCGGGGCTCGGGGGAGTCACGCTTTCGGCCGGGCTTTCGCTGGTGCTCGCCACTTCGTCATCGCTGTTGGTGTCGGCGCTGAGAACGGTTTCGGTTGCTCCAGCAACGTCGGCGGTGTCGTCGACGTTGGGCGCAGACTCGACATCGGCAACAATCTGGGCGCCGTCGATAGTGGCAGCTACGGCCAACTCCTCGACGATGAGCTCTTCGAGGACGAGTTCCTCGAGTACGAGTTCAGCTACTACGGCTTCGAGTACAGCTTCTTCTACGGCGTGTTCGGTCGCGGCTAGCTCTGCAGTGGCAGCGATGAGTTCAGCGCTATCAGCAGCGGTGCCATCGGCAATGAGTTCGGCAACAACGGCTTCGAGGGCCACTTCCTCGTTGAGGAGTTCGACAAGGACGCCTTCTGCGGCAACTACTTCCCGAGCGGCTTCCTGGATTTCATCGAGCTCGACTGCGGGTGCCTCGACTGAGGTCTCGGGTGCGGCGGGAATCTCATCGAATTCCGGATCCAACTCCCACTCCTCCTCGGCAGCGCCGGAGGCGTAGGCGACCTCGATCACGTTTGCGAACTCGAGGTTCTCGTTGGCATCGGGCTCAACCTCGGAGTCGGCCTCGAGTTCGGCCTCGAGATCGGCATCGATCTCGCCGATCGCCGCGGTATCAGGCGCGACAGGCAGTGGCTCGGCGTCAGCCGCGGTGGTGTGCTCGCTCGTGGTGCTCTCGCTCGTGGTGCTCTCATCGTTACTCATGGTTCACTCCTCAGCCAGACTTTGCGGTCGTGGCTTTCGTGATGATGAATGGCTGGGCGGGCTTACCGTCGCCGCCGCCACCCTGGACACCTACATTTGCAACCTTGGTGATGACATCAAGACCGGATACGACCTTGCCCCAAATCGTGTAGCTCGGGGGCAGTGTTGTGTCCTTGTAAACGATGAAGAACTGGCTACCCGCGGTACCGGGGCCAGCGTTCGCCATGGCAACCGTACCGGCGGGATAGTCGTTAGTGCCATTGGTTGGCAGGTTTTCGTCAGGAACGGTGTAGCCGGGGCCGTTCTGGGCGTCGTTGGTCGGGCTGCCGCATTGCACGACGAAGATGCCTGCGGTGGTGAGCCGGAAACAGTCAGCGAGGTTGTAGTAGCCCTGATCGGCGAGGAACACCTCAGACGCAGCAGTCTGCGGGGCGCCAGCTTGATCGAGTTGAATCACTACCTTGCCGCAGTTGGTGTCCAAGGTCATCGTGTACGTCTTCCCGGCATCGAGCGTGCTGGTCGGAGCCGATGCCCAGTGGTCCTTCTTGGTGGTGGGCTTGGGTCCCTGCGGGCAGACCAGTGCCGCCGGCGAGGCGGAGGCCGAGGCCGACGCAGAGGTACTGGGTGAGGCAGCTGTGCTAGGTGAACTCGAAGCAGTGGGAGTCGGTGAGGCAGCGATCGGCGCGGGGTCGCTACCGGAGTTCTGCACCAACATCGCGACAGCCCCGCCCACGACAACGAGACCAGCGATAACCGCCAGGATCTGATTGCGACGACGAGATCCGCTGGCGGACGCGTTGCGTCTCGCTTGCTGACGCTCGTACTTCTTGCGTGCAAGTTCGCGTTCGCGCTTGTTGCTGCTAGACACCGTTGGTTACTCCCTGTCCATGAAGGATGCTCACGCTCCGTGTGCGAGTGTAGGGAAGACAAGGCGGTCGAAGCCGATCGGGGCGGCGGTACGCTCTGCCTGATGGGTGAATGTTCACCGATCGGGTCAGTCCTGACTCATCCTGCTTGCCTGGAGGCACCCAACCGTGCTCATCGTCGGCTTCCCCGCCGGTCCGTGGGGTACCAACTGCTATGTCGTCGCTACCGCGGCCGGTGAAGAGTGCATCATCGTCGATCCGGGCAAGGATGCAGCCCCTGCTATCGACGACGTGATCCGCGAGCATGGCCTCAACCCAGTGGCCGTGGTGCTCACTCACGGTCACATCGATCACGTGTGGTCGGTGGTGCCGGTGTGTGGTGCGCGTGGCATACCGGCCTATATCCACCCCGACGATCGGCAACTCCTGGCAGATCCGCTTGCTGGTATGGCCAAGGCTTCGCGCGATTCGTTGGCAAGCATGAGCGGTGGCCTCTTGACCACGGCCGAGCCGGACGACGTTCGCGATCTCACCGATGGTCTCACTCTCGAAATCGCTGGTCTTAGTCTGACCGTGCTGCACTCGCCCGGACACACCCGTGGCTCGACGATGTTCGGACGCGTTGGTGACCTCGATACCCCACCGCTGCTTCTGTCCGGCGATGTCCTGTTTGAAGGGTCGATCGGACGTACTGATCTTCCTGGCGGCGACCACGCCACGATGCTCACGACGCTCGCGACCAAGGTGCTTCCCCTCGACGACACGACCGTGGTGCTGCCCGGACACGGCGCTAGCACGACAATTGGTCGTGAGCGGTCGACCAACCCGTATCTGACTGCGCTGCTCGACGGTCACGACCTGTCGTCGCCACGGAAGGGGCTGTGATGAGCCGACCTGCACCGCTGTCCGGCTTTCCTGAATGGACGCCTGCCGAGCGCATCGTCGAACTCGAGATCCTCGACACCGTCAGGCGCATCTTCCAATTACACGGTTTCGCGTCCATCGAGACTCGAGCAGTCGAGCCACTCGAGCAGATGTTGCGCAAGGGCGAGATCGATAAGGAGGTCTACGTCCTGCGACGCCTTCACGCCGACGTCGACGATGCTGATGCTGGATTGGGCCTGCACTTCGACCTGACCGTGCCCTTCGCGCGTTATGTAGTTCAGAATGCCGGGCACCTCGACTTCCCGTTCCGTCGCTACCAGATCCAGAAGGTATGGCGTGGCGAGCGCCCGCAGGAGGGTCGATTCCGCGAGTTCACCCAGGCCGATATCGACATCGTCGGGCGCGACTCGCTCGGGCTGCATCACGAAGTCGAAGTCGCGCTAGTCATGGCTGAGGTCTTCCGGGCCCTGCCCTGCCCGCCTGCAGTGATCTTGGTCAACAATCGCACGCTTGCAGAAGGCTTCTTCCTAGGCGCTGGCGCTAGCGATCCGCAAGCAGCACTGCGGGCCATCGACAAGCTCGACAAGATCGGCGTCGACAAGGTGCTGGCCTTACTCCGGTCCGAAGCAGGACTCACTGATCAGGGGGCTGCGGCGTGCCTCAGCCTGGCGGACATCCGAACTGAGGACACCGCATTCGTGGGTCAGGTGCGGGCCCTTGGCGTCGAGCACCCGCTACTTGATGAGGGGCTCGCGGAGTTGGCCGCTGTCGTCGGAGCTGCATACGCGCGGATGCCAGGGGCAGTGGTGGCAGATCTCAAGATCGCCCGCGGTCTCGACTACTACACGGGCACCGTGTACGAGACGCAACTAGTCGGGTATGAGTCGTTTGGTTCAGTGTGCTCCGGCGGTCGTTACGACTCCCTGGCACGCGATGACCGATCAAGTTATCCAGGTGTAGGAATCTCGCTGGGCCTCACCCGTTTGATGTCAGTACTCGTCGGGCGCGGTCTGGTGGTGGCCGACCGATCAGTGCCCACCTGCGTCGTCGTCGCGGTCAGCGATGAGGCGTCGCGGCAGTTGTCCGACGAGGTTGCCGCAGCTCTTCGCAGCCGGGGGATCTCAACGGAGGTTGCGCCCACGGCAGACAAGTTCGGCAAGCAGATCCGATATGCGGATCGGCGCGGCATTCCATTCGTCTGGTTTATCGATGCGCAGGGCCAACACTCGGTTAAGGACATTCGCACTGGCGAGCAAGCCGACGCCGATCCGCAATCATGGTCACCAGCAGCCCGCGATCTCACCCCGCACGTCCACCTGACCGATTCCACGGTTGCATCGCAACCGGCCACGCAATCTGGCACCCAAGCCACCAAGGAGACTGCCTCGTGATCCGCACGCATACCGCCGGAAGCTTGCGGACCGAAGACGTCGGCGAGGTCGTCGTCCTCGCCGGCTGGGTCGCTCGTCGACGTGATCACGGCGGAGTCGCCTTCCTCGATCTCCGCGATGCGTCCGGCGTTGTCCAGGTGGTTGTCCGTGACGCTGAGGTCGCGCATCCACTTCGCAATGAGTTCTGCGTGCGCATCACGGGGGAAGTGTCGCTGCGTCCGGCGGGCAACGAGAACACCGATCTGCCCACCGGCGCGATCGAGGTTGTCACTCGTGAACTCGAGGTGCTCTCTACTTCAGCGCCACTCCCGTTCCCCATCGACGAACACGTCGAGGTTGGTGAGGAGGCTCGACTTCGTCACCGATACCTAGACCTTCGGCGTCCGGCTCCTGCTGCTGCCCTGCGTTTGCGTAGCCGGGTCAATCGGATCGCCCGCGATGTCCTGTACGCCAAGGACTTTGTCGAGATCGAAACTCCCACTCTCACCCGCTCGACACCTGAAGGCGCTCGAGACTTCTTGGTGCCCGCGCGGTTGCAGCCGGGCAGCTGGTACGCATTGCCGCAGAGTCCGCAACTGTTCAAGCAGTTGCTGATGGTCGCCGGTATGGAGCGCTATTTCCAGATCGCTCGTTGTTACCGCGATGAAGACTTCCGCGCCGATCGTCAGCCTGAGTTCACCCAACTCGACATCGAGATGAGTTTCGTCGGTGAGGACGACGTCATCGCGATTGGTGAAGCCGTCATTTCCGCCGTGTGGCGTGAGATTGGCCATGAGATTCCCACCCCTATCGCGCGCATGGCCTATGGCGAATCAATGGCCCGCTTCGGCAACGACAAGCCGGATCTGCGATTTGGCCAGGAACTCGTCGACGTCACGGACTATTTCGTCAACACCTCTTTCCGTGTCTTCCAGGCTCCATACGTGGGGGCGGTTGTGATGCCGGGCGGGGCCGATCAGCCGCGCAAGCAACTCGACGCCTGGCAGGACTGGGCAAAGCAGCGTGGCGCTAAGGGTTTGGCTTATGTGCTCATTGGCGTCGACGGCGAGCTTGGCGGGCCGGTGGCCAAGAACCTCACCGACGACGAACGCGCCGGCCTAGCCGCGCGAGTCGGCGCATCAGTGGGCGACTGCGTGTTCTTCGCCGCTGGTGAGCCACAGCCGGCCCGGGCCTTGTTGGGTGCTGCCCGACTCGAGATCGGCAAGCGCTGCGGCCTCATCGACACTTCGGCGTGGTCGTTCGTCTGGATCGTTGATGCACCGCTGTTCGAGCCCGCGTCCAAGGCCACTGAAAGCGGCGATGTTGCCGTGGGCTCGGGTGCCTGGACTGCGGTGCACCACGCATTCACCTCGCCCAAGCCAGAGTGGATCGATTCGTTCGAGGATGACCCAGGCAATGCGCTGGCGTACGCCTACGACCTGGTGTGTAACGGGAATGAGATTGGCGGCGGATCGATCCGTATCCATCGCCGCGACGTGCAGCAGCGGGTCTTCCAGATGATGGGCCTCTCGGTTGAGGAGCAGCAGGAGAAGTTCGGCTTCCTGCTCGACGCCTTTGCCTTTGGCCCACCACCACATGGTGGAATCGCCTTTGGCTGGGACCGCATCTGCGCCTTGCTATCGGGCACAGACTCGATCCGCGATGTCATTGCCTTCCCCAAGACCGGTGGTGGGCACGATCCTCTTACTGGCGCTCCAGCGCCGATCACGGACGCACAGCGGGCCGAGGCCGGAGTTGACGTCGAGGCGGAAGCCGAGGCAGAGGGAGACGCTGACGCCGGCGCAGTCGTCGCAGAGCGAGCAGGCGACGTAACCTCCTAGTCGGCGACTCGTGTTGAGCGGTTTGCCGTCAATGGCCGCGGCCCGAGCCATTAACCCCGAGGGGGTGAGACGGCGAAGGCTAAACGCGACGCCTGGGCATCTGCGTCCCATACTTGTCATCGAGTCGAGACTTCACCAGTCGCGATTGGCCGAGCCTTCGACCACGACGCTGAGAGGACACCCGTGGGACCCCCTAACTCAGTACGGCGTGTGGTGATAGCCATCGCCGTCCTCGCGGTGATCGGCAGTCTCGCATCGTGCGCTCGACCCGACTTCCAGTACGCATCGGAGCAGCCCGGCACCGCACCTGCCGGCAAGGTCTACTTCAAGGTGCCTTCTGGGTGGACTCAACTTTCCGCCGCAGCCATCACCAAGGCTGAGTCGGCGTGGACCACAGACTCCACCGCGAAGAATCTCCTGCAGGCGACGGCCTGGCAGAGTGCCTTCGATGCGGCCCCAGCGCCGTCGCTCGAGCATGTGCTCGGTATCGACACTCCCGAACAGCCGACGGTCTATGCAAGCCTTCGTCAGCTGTACGCCGAAGAGAAGACATCGATCAACGACGCGGCGCTGCGCGACATGGTGGTTCCCGTGTCTACCCTTGGCTCCTCGGTCGAAATTTTGAGCGATGCCAAGGTCTCTCAGGGCAGTGCCCATGGTGTGCATCTTGTTTTCTCCTATGACCCGGGTAGCGGCAGGGCGAGCCAGGTCGTCGACCAAACCACCCTCGTGTCTGGTGGCGACGACGCTGTGTATCTGCTGCTAGTTCGCTGCTCGACCGACTGTTATGCCAAGTACCGCGCCGAGATCACAAGCGTGACTTCGTCGTACACAATTCAGGAGGGCCGCAATGGCTGACGACATGACTCCGCACGACGCGGACGACATTCTCGAGGGCGGGCTCGCCGAAGTGCTCTCGAGCACAGCGCACGAGCCCACGGGCCTTCCTGAACCTCAGACTGGCCCTGTCGTGTCACCGATGCATGGTCGTCGAGGCGGGTCAGAGACCCTCACCCGTAAGCCGCTCGCGTTCTGGGATCGCATCAAGATGCTGATCTTCGTGGCCGTGTGCTTTGCCATTCTGGTCTGGGCGCAGCTCTCGAGCAGCCCGCTGATGTCGTTCAGTGAGGCCGAGAAGACCGTCTCAGCTACCGGCCTTGGGCAGGTCCTGCTGATCCTGATCATCATCGAGGCGCTCAGGCAGATTCACTTCCTGCTAGCCGAGCACGTTGCGGCCTACAACCAACTGTGGCTGCGCCAGTTCTCGCGCACCGAGACCTTTGCCGGCCGGTTCAGCCCGTGGACTCGGTATCGCATCTCGCGAGTCACCAAATGGGTTGTCAGCCTGTCGTTGATTTCGATGGTGCTGGCTGCGATCTTCAGCACATCTCCGGTGCTTGCGCTGTTCCAGGTGCCTGCCTGGTTCATTGGCCAGTTGCCGATGATCATGCAGTTGACCATTTACATGTTCATCGCGGTTGCGCAGTTCGGCCTGATCTTCTGGTTCCTCTCGCGAGGCGGGGTCGACGTGTACTTCCCGGACGACGTGAAGACTCGTTTCGACGACGTGTGGGGTCAAGACCGCGTCGTAGAGCGGGTCCGCGAAAACATCATGTTCATGGAGAATCCGGAGGAGATCGAAGCCAAGGGCGGTTACGTCCCAGGCGGAATCTTGCTCTGGGGCCCACCCGGCACCGGCAAGACGCTGCTCGCTGAGGCAGTGGCAGGCGAGACCGGAAAGCCTTATGTCTTCGTGGATCCAGGCGCGTTCATCAACATGTTCATGGGTGTCGGCGTGCTGAAGGTCAAGAGCCTATTTCGCAAGCTGCGCAAGCTCTCGCTTCGCTACGGCGGAGTGATCGTGTTCTTCGACGAAGCTGACACGCTCGGCAGCCGAGGCGGCGCTGTGAGTCAGGCTCGCCGAGCCCAGATGATGGGCGAGCGCAGCACTTTCGACGCGCTCAACGCTCAGTCGTGTAACGGGCGTCATTACGCGTCCATGCACACTCAGCGCTACCTGGCCCAGTCGGATCTCGCTGCCAACCGTGAGTTGTTCGTCCCCGCTGGCGGGGGCGGCGGCGGGGGCATGGGCGGTATGGGCACTTTGCAGGCGCTGCTCACCGAGATGTCGGGCCTGAAGAAGCCGCGCGGATTCATCAACCGAGTAGTGCGTCGCACGCTGGGGATGCGACCCAAGCCACCGCCGAAGTACCGAATCCTGGTGATGATGGCCACCAATATGCCCGACGCGCTCGACCCCGCGCTGCTTCGTCCTGGCCGCATCGACCGGATCTACCGGGTGGGTTATCCATCGAAGGAAGGTCGAGTCGACACCTACCGCAACTACCTCGACAAGATCCGGCACGAGGTCACCGACGCTCAGATCGACACGCTTGCCACGATTTCGCCTTATGCCACCGGCGCCTCGATTAAGGACGCAGTCAACGAGGCACTGGTCATCGCCATCCGCAATGGGCGGGACGCAGTGTCGTATGCCGACCTGATCAAGGCCAAGTCGTTGAAGGACCACGGTCTACCCGACGGTTCTAACTACGTCGATCGTGAACGGCACTCGATCGCACTACATGAGGCGTGCCACGCCGTGGTCATGTATCGCATGCAGCACTCGAGCATCATCGACACCGCCACCATCGAGCGTCGCGGTGACGTTGGTGGGTTCGTATCGCCAATCCCGATAGAGGATCGGTTCGTCGAATGGCGCAGTGAGGTCGAGATCGACGTTATGACCTTCCTGGCAAGCCTTGCCGGCGAGCGCATGTTCTACGACGGCGACCACACCCAGGGTGTCGGCGGCGACATGGCTGCGGCCACCGGAATCGTCACCCGCTCGTTCCTGTCTCATGCAATGGGGCCGACCTTACGGGCGTTCAATGGCAGCATGCTCGGACAGTCGGGCCTCATCACTGGTGGTATGGCTCTCGTGGAAGGTGTGCCCTTCGAAGGTGTCACCGCCCAGGCCGTCGAGGACAAGCTGCAGGAGCTGTACGCGCGCACGATGACTGTCCTGGAAGCCAATCGACGCGAGGTGCTCGCGGTGACTCATGCGCTCGAGACGTTCAAGACGTTGTCCGGTGAAGACGTAGTTGCGGTTATCCGCGGCACCGAGGGGCCCCTGGTAGATGGTCGGGGCTATCTCGACCCGGCCTTCATCGCTGATCTTGAGAGCTATCACGCGTTGGCGGTCGAGGCGCACAAGGTCGTGCACGAGCGGCCGCCAGGGTTGCCGACCATGCCCGAGCCGATGGCCGCCTTTCGGGCAACACAGCCGCTTTAGCCGCAGCCGTCTAGCGGTGCCCGTCGATGAGCCTAGGGTGTGACCCGTGAGCGCGAGTTTGTTCGATGAGGGTTTGGCGGCCGCACGCGCCTCGGCGCCGCTGGCTGTCCGAATGCGCCCGCGATCGTTGGACGAACTCCTAGGGCAACAGCACTTGCTCGCGGCTGGTAGCCCTCTTCGCCGGCTCATTTCCGCGACGGGTGAGAGCGGACCAGGAACTACCTCGGTCATCTTGTGGGGTCCGCCCGGTACTGGAAAAACCACTCTCGCATCACTTGTCAGCACATCCACCGGACGACGATTCGTCGAACTGTCAGCGGTCACTGCCGGTGTCAAGGATGTTCGTGAGGTGATCGAACGGGCCCGCGATGCGCTGGGAATGCAGGGTGTGGGCACCGTGCTGTTCGTCGACGAGGTCCATCGTTTTTCCAAGACTCAACAGGACGCGTTGTTGCCCGCGGTTGAGAACGGCTGGGTCACCCTGGTCGCGGCTACTACGGAGAATCCCTCCTTCGCTGTCATCTCTCCGCTGCTCTCGCGCTCGCTGGTACTTACGCTGCAGCCGCTCACCGACGACGACATCCGTGGCGTCCTGCTGGCTGCCGTCGCCGACGGTCGCGGGCTGAACGGCACGGTCGAATTGTCCGACGAGGCCATCGCCCATTTGCTCCGGATTGCTGGTGGGGATGCGCGCCGAGCACTCACCAGCCTTGAGGCGGCTGCCGGCGCAGCACTTGATGCTGGGACAAACGTGGTGGATCTGTCCGCGGTGGAGCGGGCGGTCGACCGAGCCGCTCCGCGTTATGACCGCGATGGCGACCAGCACTATGACGTGATCAGCGCCTACATCAAGAGCATGCGCGGATCTGACGTCGACGCATCTCTGCACTACCTGGCGCGCATGATCGAGGCGGGCGAGGATCCACGGTTCATCGCCCGACGACTAGTCATTTTGGCAAGTGAGGACATTGGTCTCGCGGATCCGACTGCGCTGCAGACCGCCACGGCTGCAGCAGCGGCGGTGGCTTTCGTCGGTCTGCCCGAGGGCCGCCTAGCGTTGGCTCAAGCGACCATCGCTCTTGCCTTAGCGCCCAAGTCCAACGCTGTTATCGCCGGAATTGACGCTGCGCAGGCTGATGTCCGTCGGGGCCTCATCGGTCAGGTGCCAGCGCATCTGCGCGATAGTCACTACTCCCGCGCGGCCGATCACGGTCATGGAGTCGGCTACGTCTACCCACATGGGGTGCCCGGTGGGGTAGCGCCGCAGCAGTACGCACCCGACCAAGCCGCCGAACGCCGGTATTACCTCCCGACCCGTTATGGCGCTGAGGCTCGGTACGCCGAGGTGCTTGATCGGCTCCGAATCGCGCTTGGACGCGACCCGGCGCCGGAGACTCTGGCGCCGACGCCGGTAGGCTCAGGAGGCACGAACCCAATCGACGAGGGTTAACTCCCTGTAGCGGTTGGACGATCGGTACCGCACACCCACGTCGAGAGGTCGCCCTGATGGACTCCGCCGAGATCCGCAGCAGGTTCCTGCGCTTCTTCAGCGAGAACGGGCACACAGTCGTGCCCTCAGCATCGCTGCTGCTTGATGACCCAACGTTGCTGTTCGTCAACGCGGGCATGGTGCCGTTCAAGCCCTACTTCCTGGGTGAAGCTGTGCCTCCGTACCCTCGCGCCGTCTCGGTGCAGAAGGTAGTCCGCACGCTCGACATCGATGAGGTCGGCAAGACAACTCGGCACGCGTCCTTTTTCCAGATGGCTGGCAATTTCAGTTTCGGTGACTACTTCAAAGAGGGCGCGATCCCGTTCGCGTGGGATTTGCTGACTCGGCCGGTATCTGATGGTGGTTATGGCTTTCCCGAGTCCAAGCTGTGGGCCACGGTCTACGAGGACGATGACGAAGCAGTCGACATCTGGCACAAGGTGGTCGGCGTGCCACTTGATCGGATCCAGCGCCGAGACGCGGCAGACAACTACTGGAGCATGGGTGTTCCAGGCCCGGGCGGACCCTGCTCGGAGATTTACTACGACCGCGGCCCGGAGTTCGGTCGCGAAGGTGGTCCCATAGCCGACGAGGATCGTTATCTCGAGGTCTGGAACTTGGTCTTCATGCAGTACGAGTTGTCTGCCGTCCGATCGAAGAAGGATTTCGACGTGGCCGGTGAATTGCCTGCCCGAAACATCGACACCGGCATGGGCCTCGAGCGCATGGCGGCGATTCTGCAAGGCGTCGACAACATTTACGAGATCGATACCACCAAGATCATTCTTGATCGTGCCAGCGCAGTCTCGGGTGCCCGTTATGGCGTCGATCACGCCAATGATGTTCGCCTTCGCGTGGTGGCAGACCATGCCCGCACCTGCGCATTCCTGATCTCCGACGGGGTCCTGCCCGGCAATGAAGGCCGTGGCTATGTGCTGCGCCGGATCATGCGTCGAGTGATCCGCAATATGCGCCTGCTCGGTGGCCCCGATGACGTCATGGGCGCACTCATGGACGCCTCAATCGAGGCCATGGGCGCTCAGTACCCCGAACTGGTCAGCGAGGCTGGACGAATTCGAAGCATCTGCGCCGGTGAGGAAGAGGCGTTCCTGTCGACACTGCGCACGGGTACCACGATTTTTGAATCGGCTGTGGCCGACATTCAACGTGGAGGCGGGGTCATGCTGGGCGCCGAGCAGGCTTTTGCCCTGCACGACACGTTCGGGTTCCCCATCGATCTCACGCTAGAAATGGCAGCCGAAAAGGGCCTCGAGGTCGATCACGACGGATTCCGTCGCCTCATGAACGAACAGCGGGATCGCGCTAAAGCCGATGCTCGCGAACGCAAGTCGGGTTTGGTCAACACCACGGTCTACCGCGAGGTCATGGAGCAATCCGGCCTCACCTCGTTCGTCGGATATGACGAGGTGGTCACCGAGGCGACCCTGCGCGGTCTACTCATTGACGGAGTTGGCGCACAGAGCGCCCGCGAAGGGCAGCAGGTTCAAGTCGTTCTGGATCGCACGCCGTTCTATGCCGAAGGCGGAGGCCAACTCGCCGATGCTGGCGTGATCACGCTGGCCGATGGCAGTCTGATTGAGATTTCCGATGTGCAGCAGCCAGTTCCGGGTCTGTATGTACACCGTGGACGAGTCATGAAAGGCGAAGTCACGGTCGGAGCAGGTGTTGTCGGCTCCGTCGACATGGAACGCCGCCGGGCGATCTCTCGAGCGCACACCGCCACGCATATGGTGCACAAGGCGTTCCGCGAAACCCTCGGTGAGACCGCTACCCAAATGGGCTCGGAGAACTCACCTGGTCGATTCCGATTCGATTTTCCCAGCGCCGGGGCTGTGCCCCCGGCAGTACTCATCGATGTCGAGCAGTACGTCAACGAGGTTCTGGCGCGCGACCTTCTCGTGCACGCCGAAGTTATGTCGCAGGAGCAGGCTCGTGCCGCTGGCGCAATGGCGCTGTTCGGCGAGAAGTACGGCGACAAGGTGCGGGTGGTGTCGGTGGGCGATTGGGCACGCGAACTCTGCGGCGGTACCCACACTCAGCGCTCGAGCCAGGTAGGGCTGGTCAAGTTCCTTTCCGAAGGGTCAATCGGTGCGGGAGTTCGCCGGGTCGAGGCGCTTGTGGGCGTTGACGCCTACCAGTTCCTGGCGCGTGAGCACCTGCTCGTCAGTCAACTATCTGATCTGGTCAAGGTGCGGGCCGAAGAGTTGCCCGAGCGGATCGACCAGATCCTTAACCGGCTGAAGTCAGCCGAGAAGGACATCGCGACGATGAAGTCCGCCTCGCTCGTGTCCAACCTCGAGGGGATCATGGGCCTCGGGGAGACCTACGGCGATGCGCGCATCTGGACCTTCCTGGCTCCAGAAGGCATCGATGCAGCGGCGCTGCGCGATCTCGTGAGTCGCGGCCGTGACAAGGCGCATCAGTCGATTCCATCTGTCGTTGTTGGCGCTTCTGTTGGTTCGGACAAGGTGTCGTTCGTGGTTGCCACCAACGCCAAGGGACGTGAGGCCGGGCTCTCGGCGTCAACCGTGCTCGGGGCAGCGCTCGCAGCGGTTGATGGACGTGGTGGTGGCAAGGACGATCTAGCCCAAGGTGGGGGGACCAACGTTTCGGGTGTGGCGGCCGCGTTCGACGCTGCGCGCGAGTCGGTGCGCGTGTCGGTCGGCGCGTGAGCTTGACCACGGCCGGCAAGTTTCGTCGTGGCATCCGAATCGGGATCGATGTCGGATCTGTCCGGATCGGAGTGGCCCGTACCGACCCCGAGGGTGTGCTCGCGGTTCCGGTGGGAACTGTTGCCCGCTCGACATCGTCTTCCCAGGGCAAGGACCTGCTCGAACTCGCCGCGATCGTGGCGGAGTTCGAGCCGATCGAGATAGTCGTCGGGCTCCCGTTAGGGCTCGACGGTGTCGAGGGCGCTGCCGCGCTTGCAGTGCGCTCATTCGTGCAGGAGTTGGGGGAGCAACTGGTCGTGTCGGCCGTTTACGTGCCCATCAGGCTGGTTGATGAGCGGATGAGTACGGCACAGGCGACTCGCAGCCTGCAGTCAGCGGGACGCAACTCCAAGCAGGGTAGGTCGGTGATCGATCAGGCTGCGGCCATCGTCATCGTGCAGCATGCGATCGACTCTGAGCGCAGCACCGGACTCCCGCCAGGTTCGATTGTGGAGTTAACTGGACCTACAGTCACTGAGATTGATCGCACGAGCGACGATAAGAAGGACTCGGCATGAGCCAACTCGGCCTTGACATGACTTACGACGACCCCTCGGGGCGTCGTCCGCGCAATCGCGAAAGGTCGGCCAAGGGGCCGGTCCTGATCGCCTTGCTGTCATTGGTGGTCATTGGGATGGCCGTTTTCCTGGCTATCAAGTCGGTCAGTGGGGGCGGTGCATCCGATTACGAGGGTGATGGTTCTGGCAGCGCGGTGGTAGTCGTCCATTCGGGAGATTCCCTGCGCATCATCGGTCGAAGCCTGACCACAGCGGGAGTGATCGCCAGCGAGGACTCATTCGTGCAAGCCGCGTCAGTCGACACACGATCGCAGGGCATTTCGCCAGGCTCCTACACAATGAAACTGAAGATGAGCGCGACGTCAGCGTTGAACCTGCTGCTGGATCCCACTTCCCGAGTGGTCAACAAACTTGCGGTCCCCGAGGGTTGGCGCGTGAGCCGAACCATCGCAGCGGCGGCCAAGGCCACCGGAATCCCGGTCGCGGACTTGAAGGCCTCTTTGGCCCGCGCACCTGAGCTCGGTTTGCCGGCATATGCCCAGGGAGAGCCTGAGGGCTTCCTGTTCCCAGCCACGTACGCATTTGGTCCTGATGCCACTGCCGACAAGGTGATCAGCGCTCTGCTGGATCGATTTGCGAAGGCCGCGCGTGATACCGATCTCGAGGCCGGAGCGAAGGCCCTTGGACGTACGCCACTGGAGGTGCTCACGGTCGCGAGCATCCTTGAGGTCGAAGCTGCACCTGGCGATTACGACAAGGTGGCAAGGGTGCTCTACAACCGGCTCGACTCCGGAATGCGGCTGCAACTGGACTCGACCGTGAACTACGCGCTCAACTCCGCTGATCTCAACCTCACGGCAGAGCAGCTTGCCACCGATTCGCCGTACAACACCTATCGGGTTAAGGGGCTGCCTCCGGGGCCGATTAACTCGCCAGGTGAGGCGGCTATCCAGGCGGCGCTAAGCCCCGCCAAGGGCAAGTGGCTGTACTTCATCACCACTGATCCGCAAACGCAGACCACTGAATTCGCCACAACTTACGATCAGTTCCTGCTTCTCAAGCGTAAGTATCTGGCCAATGTCGGCTGACCAAGCGATGCGCCGAGCAGCTGTCCTCGGCCATCCGGTCGGCCACTCGCTATCACCGGTCATCCACCTTGAGGCGTATCGGATTCTGGGCCTGCCCTGGGGCTATGACCGGGTTGACGTTGCCAGTTCCGAGTTGGTTACGTTCGTGACCTCGCTCGGCCCCGAGTGGGTCGGGTTGTCACTGACGATGCCGCTCAAAGCTGAGGTGCTACCTCTACTCGATGCTCGCGATCCACTGGTCGATGCCACTGGCGCTGCCAATACCGTGGTCTTCGACGACGGGACTCGAGTCGGATACAACACCGACGTGATCGGCTTGGTGCGCGCTCTTCGCGAGCGGGGGCTTGGTCAGACCCCGAGACGCTCGACCATTCTCGGTGGTGGGGCCACGGCTCGTTCAGCCATCGCAGCTCTAGCGGAGCTAGGAGCCCAGACCATCGAGGTGTGTCTGCGCCGTCCAGATGCCAGCGCAGAGTTGCTCGCCACGGCTGGCGCTGTCGGGGTCGAGCTTGTCGTTGGAGATCTGTTGACCGTGAGTGATTCTCTGTCAGCCGATGTCGTGATCAGCACCCTGCCCACCGGCGTTGCAGACTCCTTCGTCCGACACGTACCCGCTTCTGCCGGTGTCCTGCTAGACGTCGTATATGCCCCGTGGCCCACCACACTGGCCACAGCCTGGGTTCAGCGTGGTGGCACAGTGGCCTCGGGTCTTGATCTGCTCTTACATCAAGCGGTCGAGCAAGTACGGCTCATGACCGGAGCTGAAGTCTCAGCGCAACTGCTGCGCCCTGCGCTTGAAGCGGCCGCAGCCACCCGCTGAGTTCTATCAGGTAGCTCGGCCGTGCTGACTCGGCCGTGCTGACTCGGCAGTGCTGGCTACCGTCCAGGCTGACTCGGCAGTGCTGGCTACCGTCCAGGCTGACGTTGCGCCACATGGGTCATGCTCGAGCCCGCAGCGTCAAGCCCATCACCCCAACGGCCGAAGGAGAGCGTAAGGGTCGAGTGGCCCTGTTCCGGCGATGCGTTGAGGTGCTTCATGGCTGACCTCCCACTGCGCAGTGGGCGATCTGAGCGGTTGCAGGCTGCCCTCATGGCGCTGCTCGATCAGGCGCCAGAACTTGAGGCCGCGGCCGTTGTGTCCTTTGACGGTCTGCCGATGGCTTCGGTACTGCCCCCGGCGATGGATGAGGATCGCGTCGCGGCGATGAGCGCCGCCCTCCTGAGCTTGGGGGAGAAGGCGGCTGAAGGTCTTGGCCGAGGCGACCTATCGCAGGTGTACGTCGAAGGGGCCGCCGGCACCGTATTCCTCATGTCATGCGATAACGAGGCGGTGCTTGTGGCAGTGGCTTCGCGCGGCGCCAAGGCGGGTCTGATGATGTACGAGGTCCGCCGCGCAGCGCAGCAGATCGGTTCGGTGCTCAGGATTGACGACGATGCAGATCCGGCGCCTATCGACTGGGCTGGAGCCGACCGTTCTGCTGAATCGAGCCACCAGCGCTTCGTCGACCAAGCAGCCCTGCTCGAAGCGGAGGCTGCCTATGCGGCTCATCGCGCTGCCTATGCGGAGAAGGCTGAGAGCAGCGCTGCGCCGATGTACGAGCCCGAACCCGAACGCAGCCCCGAACCCGAACGCGGGCATTCATCTGCGGTGCTGATGCCGCCCGACACCAAGACCTTCACCTCGGTATTCGACAGCATGGATGGACCTATCGCAGATCGGTGGTCGGCTCCCTGGGACGGCCAGGTAGAGCAAGCGACGTCGAGTGAGTGGCCCGAGGGCGGCTGACCGATGAGTAATGCCGGGTACGGCTTGGGGAAGGCGGTGAGATCGCTATGAAGTTGGAGGGCTCGCTCGACGCCTTCGGGCTTGCTGACGTGTTCGCGCTGCTATCAGCAACCGCAAAATCCGGTGGCCTACATGTGCACAAGAACAACGTGTCTGTGCCGATCGGCGGTGTTGTGTGGTTCCGCCAGGGCCGGATCTGTGGCGCAACGTCGGATCTTTCCCGCTCCTCGCTAGCGCGCCGCGTCGTCGGTAGTGGGGCAGTTGACGATACGGCTCTGCGTCAGGCGGTAGCGCGATCTGTGGGTGGCACAGTCGGGGTGGCCCGGGCACTGCTCGAGTCTGGATCGGTAGATCCGGACTACATGCGGGCCACCGCCACCGAACACATCGGTGATGCAGTGTTTGAACTGATGCAGTGGTCAGACGGCGAGTTCGGTTTCGACGAATCCAGCGCTGATCTGGACGACGTAGGGGTCAGCGTCGAGGTTGCGCAGGTTCTTGCGCTGGCGCAGTCGAGGGCACAGGCGTGGTCCACTCTAGCTGGGCAAGTCAGCGATCTCGATGCCGTCTTCATGGTCGAGGCTGTTGCCACAAGCGAGGTCCGGCTTCGTCCGGATCAATGGTCGATCATGGCTCTCATCAATGGACATCGTTCGGTAGCCGATCTGATCGAGCTCACTGGTTCGGGACGTTTTGCAGTGACGGCCGCGCTGGTCGAACTTGTCGAGCGTGGGCTGGTACGCACTCGTGATGCGTCTTCGCCTGATCACGTGGCGATTGTCGAACGACGGCTAGCGATGCTGGCGTCAATCGAGGCCACACCCTCAGGCGGGTCTGGTGGGGGAGCGCTGCCCTCTGTGTCAGGGGTCTTCACGCCGATTGCCCCAGGGGGCTTGGGCTTGACCGCTGCTGCGGCTCTTGCTGCGGCGCGGGCAGCTCGTGACGCTCGCGAGCAGGAGGAGCGTGTAAGCCAGAGCCATGCGCTGCGGATAGCCCCGGCCCAACTCGATGAGCCCTGGCCCGGTGGCCCGGCCCCAACTCAGCAACCTGGCTACGAGTTTGAGACCGCCTCACCCTACGGCGGAAACCTGTCACCGCCCGGCGCGCAGCAAGCAGCAGCAGGCGCCCCATTGATCATGCGCCCCAGCGCATTTGCGGCGCGGACGAGTCAAGCTGCCATTACGGCCACTCACGGTGCAACCGCTCGCTCGATCGCTGAACCTGGGCTGGACCACATGCCTGGACTGCCGATGTCCGATCGTGACCCTGCACTCAATCGGAGCCTGCTGTTGCGGCTCATTGCCGGAGTTCGGGGGCTCTAGAGATGGCAATTCGACGTGGACGAAAGCACGGTGGACAGGCCGTGAAGATCGTCGTAACCGGGCCCTTCGCGGCCGGAAAGACCACCCTCATTCGCACGATCAGCGAGATCACCGTGCTCTCCACGGAACGTGCAATCACTGATGAAACCAAGGCCCGCAAAAGTGATACCACCGTTGCGATGGATTTCGGCCGGATCACCATTGATCAGGGTCTCGTGCTGTACCTGTTCGGTACGCCTGGTCAAGAGCGCTTCGACTTCATGTGGGAGATCCTTGGCGAGGGGATGCTCGGATACGTGTTGGTGGTCGACTACGACCGGCCCGAGAGTTTCACCGAGGCCCGCAACATCCTTGAATCATTCGAGCAGATGGCCAAAGTCCCGTTCGTAGTGGCGCTGAATCGTTCGCAGGGCCTTGAACGACCAGAAGAGGACCGGGTGCGTAGGTGGCTCGAGATCGGTCCAGACGTACCGGTGATCCCCTGCGATGCCACCGACCGTGACTCGGTGAAGTCGGTGCTACTCGCCCTGCTGTTCGCGCTACTCGACCGGATTGAGGTCGCGGCGGTTAACGCCTGACACGATCATGTGCACATTCCTACGCCGCCGCAGAGCTCTCCAGGCGGCATCCGGCGGCCCAGAGGTCATCCCTGACCAGGCGGACGGACCGCAAGCTTGCGACGGTGGTGTCATCGGCTTGCCGGCCGCTCGGGCACAGGGCGGGGCCGGCAAGTCCGATTGGCCGGTGCTGATCGGCTTCTCCGACGGGCACATGGTGGAGTTACTGGCCACCGACCCCGGACGAGAGCGCTTCCAGGCAGCGGCAGCGGCGCTACTAGCCATCCCGCAACCGTTGGAAGACAACGACTAGAAGGTGGCCTATCGGCTACAGGTCGGTGTCGAATCTGCCGAACAGGTGAAGGGGTGAACTTTCCCCCTCTCGAACGTATGAGGGCCGGCCGGTCGGTTGAAGGGGTCTGTGGTGAAGCAGCTCGGCGATATCTTGATTGAGGGCAACCTGGTCTCTCGTGAGCAGTTGGACGCTGCCATCGTCGAGCAGAACCGGCTCGGCCGCAGTCTTGGCCGTGTTCTCGTCGAACAGGGTGTGCTCACCGAAGGCCAACTTGTCGCCTCGCTCGCCGCTCAGATCGGCATGCGGTTCGTCGATCTCAGCGATGTGCAGATCGACGGTTCTGCGCTTGCTCGAGTACCCGGGCACGTGGCTCGACGTCACACGGCGATCCCCATCGGCTTTGAAGACGGCAAGTTGGTCGTGGCGATGGCCGATCCAGCCAACGTCTTTGCGATTGACGACATCAAGTCGATCGCCGGACAGGGCGCCAATATCGACGTTCGTCCCGTTGTTGCGACTCGTAATGATGTTGTTGCCGCGATCGACCGCTACTACCGTGCCGGCGACGAGCTCGATGATCTGAGCACCGAACTCGACGTGGTCCAGGAGGAAGAGGACCTGTCAAAGGTCCGCGAGATTACTGAGGACGCGCCGATCGTTCGATACGTCAATTTGCTGATCACTCAGGCGATCCAGGACCGAGCGTCCGACATCCACCTGGAGCCGACCGAGCACGACCTGCGTGTGCGTTACCGCATCGACGGCGTGCTGCATGAGGTCATGAGATCGCCGCGAGCAATTCAAGCTGGGGTGATCAGCCGATTGAAGATCATGGCCGACATCAACATCGCAGAACGACGTATCCCGCAGGACGGCCGGCTTTCGGTCACCGCGAACGGACGCAAGGTTGACCTTCGAGTGGCGACCCTGCCGACGGTGTGGGGCGAGAAGGTTGTTATGCGAATCCTGGACAACTCGACCGCGCGGCTAGATCTTGCCGACCTAGGGTTTTCCCAGCACAACCACGACATCTTCAAGACCTCGTACGCCAAGCCTTACGGAATGATCCTGGTGACCGGACCTACGGGATCGGGAAAGTCGACCACGTTGTACGCCACCTTGAACGTGGTCAATCGTCCCGAGGTCAACATCATCACGGTCGAGGACCCGGTGGAATACCGGCTCCCAGGCATCAACCAGGTGCAGGTAAATCCCAAGGCTGGATTGAACTTTGCTTCGGCCCTGCGCTCGATCCTGCGTTCTGACCCCGACATCGTCCTCATCGGTGAGATTCGCGACCACGAGACAGCGCAGATCGCCGTTGAGGCATCGCTCACCGGCCACCTCGTGCTTTCGACCCTGCACACCAATGACGCACCAAGCGCGATCACTCGTCTCACCGAGATGGGTATCGAGCCCTTTTTGGTCGGTTCGTCGATCGATTGCGTTCTCGCACAGCGACTCGCGCGTCGGCTCTGCTCCAAGTGCAAGGAGCCGTACTCCATGACGGTCGATCAGCTCAACGCGTTGGGTTACCGCCCGTATCCGGAGGACCCGAGCCCGACGTTCTATCGTCCTGTTGGCTGCTCCAACTGCTCCAGAACTGGGTACAAGGGCCGTCTTGCCCTGCACGAAGTCATGGCGGTTGATGACGACATCGAACGGATGACGGTGGCGCGCGAAAGCTCCAGTGCCATCTCGCATGTGGCGATCGAGAAGGGTATGCGGACCTTGCGCGAGGACGGTCTGCTCAAGGCCAGCCAGGGCGTCACCTCCATCGACGAGATCTTCCGCGTTGTTGCCTGAGGTTCTCCCGGGCGTCTAGTTCAGACAGATCTCGTGCTCGACTCAAGGCAGGCTCTCTGCGCGCCGATGCCCTTGGGGTAATCGTTCGACATCTGGTCGGGCGTGGTGAGGAGCAGGCAGTGGAAACGACGCCATACTCGGGCCTTGCGTCGAACAACGGGTATCCGCAGCCCGCGGGTCAGCCGGTCGTTGCAGCGTCGGCACCAACGTCGACCGGTTTCTATCTACCCGCAGCGGCTCCGGCAGCAGCGCCAGCGGCACCGGGGGTCTTTCTCCCGCAACTTCCACCAGATCTGGGCAGCACGCCAACTGCGGTCGCGCCCGCTGCGGCTAGCCCACGACCAGCTCGCTCGATCACCGAGCAGGTTGCTGAGGACTCCGACTTCTCGTTGGTCGAGGCACTGTCTGTTCTGCTTGATCGTGGGGCATCAGATCTGCACATCACGGCGAACGCTCGACCGACCATCAGGTTGGCCGGCTCGCTCGTGCAACTTGACGAGTTCCCACCGCTGACAGGTCCGGTGATTCAGCGCGTGATGTATGCGATCTTGACTCAGGCGCAGCGTGAGAAATTCGAGGAAGAGCTCGAACTCGACTTTGCTTACTCGCTACCAGGCCGTGCTCGCTTCCGGGTGAATATCTATCGCCAGCGCGATGCGGTTGGGGCAGCGTTTCGGGTTATCCCCTATGAGATCAAGTCTTTGGAATCGCTTGGGGTGCCACAAAGCGTGGGCAATTTCGCTGCGTTGCCTCGTGGTTTTGTGCTGGTGACTGGGCCTACTGGCTCGGGCAAGAGCACGACACTTGCGGCTCTTGTCGACCTGGCGAATCGGACGCGTAGCGACCACATCATGACCGTCGAGGACCCGATCGAGTTCTTGCACAAGCACAAGAGTTGCTTGGTGAATCAACGTGAGGTGGGTGAGGACACATGGTCCTTCTCCAACGCTCTCAAGCATGTTCTGCGCCAGGATCCCGACATCATTCTCGTCGGTGAGATGCGCGATCTGGAAACGATCCAGGTGGCGCTGACAGCTGCTGAGACGGGTCACCTGGTATTCGCCACGCTGCACACCCAAGACGCGGCGCAAACCATCGATCGAATCATTGATGTCTTTCCGCCGCATCAACAGCAGCAGGTCCGTCAGCAGCTGGCGATGTCCTTGCAGGGCGTGGTTTGCCAGACGTTGTGCCGCACCGCAACCGGCAACGGGCGAGTGGTTGCGACCGAGATCCTGGTGGTCAATCCAGCAATCCGAAACCTGATTCGCGAGGGAAAGACGCATCAGATCTACTCCGTCATGCAAGCGGGGGCTGCCAGCGGCATGCATACCTTGGATCAACACCTAGCCGAACTCGTTCGCTCGGGACGAATCACGTACGAGCAAGGCGTTGAGAAGTGCCACCACATCGAAGACTTCAACCGGCTCATCGGCCGGTCCTGATCACGGCGCACTAGGGGAGATTCATGGCTACCACGGCCACATTCGAGTACGCCGTCCGCGACCGCGGCGGCAAGGTCGTCACGGGCAAGATCGAGGCTGATTCACCCGCGGCGGTTGCAGCCAAGCTCAAGAGCATGGGCTACGCGCCTTTGCAGATCACCAAACAGAAATCCGGTGGTCTCAACCTCGAGATCTCGCTGCCCAAGCTCGGCTCCCAGGTCAAGTTGAAGGAACTGGCCGTTTTCTGCCGCCAGTTCTCAACGATGATCAACGCGGGCCTATCGATGCTGCGCGCGCTGTCGATTCTGGAAGAACAGCAGCCCAACAAGGAATTCTCAAAGATCATCGGGGAGATGCGGCAAAAGGTCGAGGCTGGCGCAGCTCTGTCGATCACGATGGCCGACAACCCGCGGGTGTTCCCCCCGCTCATGGTCAACATGATCAAGGCAGGCGAGGTCGGCGGGTTCCTCGACCAGGTGTTGTTGCAGATCGCTGACAACTATGAATCCGAGGTCAAACTGCGCAGCAAGGTCAAGTCAGCAATGACTTACCCTGTGGCAGTTCTGATCATGGCTGTGCTGTTGACCATGGGCATGCTGCTCTTTGTCGTGCCGACATTCACCGGATTGTTCGCGAGCATGAATGCTGAACTTCCGGCTCCGACCAGGATCTTGGTGGCGCTCTCAGACCTGCTGAAGGTAGGGGCAGTGCCGTTGGTGTTGCTCAGCATCGCGGGCTTCTTCGGCTGGATGCGGGTGCGCCATCACGACTCAGTGCGCAATATCGTCGACCCGCTCAAACTCAAGGTGCCCGTGTTCGGAACGCTGTTCCAAAAGATCGCACTTGCTCGGTTCTGTCGAAACTTGGGCACGATGCTGGCCTCTGGCGTACCTATCTTGCAGAGCTTGGACATCGTGGCGGATACCTCGGGCAACGTGGTTGTCGCTCGAGCGGTGCGGGACATCCAGGAAAGTGTGCGGCGAGGCGAGAGTCTGACCGAGCCGCTACGTCGCCATGACGTTTTCCCGTCAATGGTGAGTCAGATGCTTGCGGTGGGCGAGGACACAGGTGCGCTCGACGCCATGCTGCACAAGATCGCGGAGTTCTACGACGACGAGGTGGACGCGATGACCGACCAGATGACGGCACTGATTGAGCCGATCATGATCGCGATCCTCGGGGGAATCGTTGGATCCATGATCGTGGCTCTGTACATGCCGATCTTCTCGATCTTCGATCACATCGGCGCCAAGTAGTGGGGTAGATCTCGGCCAGCGCAGATCATGACGACACGGGGACAGCATCGTCGTGATCTTGGCGTTTTTCGAGTTACCCTTTTGGGATCCTTTCCTGGGTTAGTAGCCGCGTACTGAATCGAGACCGTCATTTTTGCCACGATGCGCCACAAATCTGTGTTCAGCTGCGTCGCAGCGGTGGGGATGGGATTGCTGCTTGCCGCCTGCGGGAGTTCGACCTCGCCTGGCTCGGGGACTTCTAGCCAAGCTGCCAAGACGTTGATCATCGGCACTGATCTGCCGCTCCAAGGTTCGTCTAAGGACGCGTCGGATGCCACCAATCAGGCGATGCAGCTCTACCTAGACGAAATCGGCGGTAAGGCTGGCCCTTACAACATCAAGCTCAAGATCTACGACGACTCGACCGCGGCAGCAGGCAAGTGGGATCAAGCGCAGTGCACTAAGAATGCGACCGATCACGTTGCCAACGTCAACGAAGTGGCCGTGATGGGCACGCGAAATTCAGGTTGCGCCAAGATCATCGTGCCGATTCTTGATCAGGACCCCAACGGTCCGATGCTCATGGTGTCGCACAACAACACCAATCCTGGCCTGACAAAGGCGTGGGATCCGGGCGAACCCGACAAGTACTACCCCGCTGGCAAGCGCAACTATGGTCGAGTCGTGACCACCGACGATAACCAAGGTCGAGCGGCCGCTCAGTTCATGGCCAAAGACCTCGGGGTCAAGAAGTGCTTCATCCTCAACGACAATGAGACTTACGGACAGGGAGTGGCGCAAGCCTTCGCCACCGAAGCGCCCAAGGTTGGGATCACCATCCTGGGCAACGAGGTGTGGGATGGCAAGCAGCCCAACTACACGGCTCTATTCGAGAAGATGAAGGCCTCAACACCAGACTGCATCTATCTCGGCGGAATTTACGACAACAACGGCGGGCAACTGATCAAGGACAAGGTGGGTGTACTCGGCGATAACAAGGCCGTAGCGCTAATGGGCCCCGACGGTTTCACCGGATACCCCGACATGGACAAGTTGCCCGAGGCTCAGGGCATGTATCTCTCGTACCCGGGCCTGACCAACGATGACCTGTTGGCCATTGGTGGCGCCGCGGCTAAGTTCCTCAACGACTACTCGGCCAAGTACGGTGGCACGCCCGATTCGAGTATGCCGACTTACGGCGTTGCGGCATTGCAGGTTCTGCTTGCGGCGATCGCGCAGTCGGACGGCACTCGAAAGTCGATCACCGACCAGGTGTTTAGGGGCGCTGGGATCACCATCCCGGCGGCAACCTCGGTACTCGGCAAGGAGATCAAGATCGACCCTGCCACCGGCGATATCAACCTGCTCGACATGACGATCGAGATCGTCAAGAACAACGTCGAGGCCAACTTCAAACCCTGGCCCATCGTGGCTTAAGGGCGTCCAGACGCCACGTTCCGCCCGAAGTGCCCCAGCCAATGTCGAGGCTGGGGCACTGCGTTGTTTCGGCGTGCCGAGATGGCTGCCCACGGCCGCGAAAGACACGAAACCCCGCCGAGATGATCCTCAACTAAGGCTCAAGTTCCTCAAGCCTGGCGCCGATGGGGTAGTTGTCATAGTTCGGACATCGGTCCGGCACCAAGGGGAGGACGAGTTCCATGCTCGCTCGAATTCGTAAGGCCACGCAGAACTCGGACCGGGGATTCACCCTCATCGAGCTCCTAGTCGTGATGATCATCATCGGCATCCTTGCCGCCATCGCAATCCCGACCTTCTTGAACCAGCGTAAGAACGGGTATCGCACCTCGCTCAAGGCTGACCTCAAGAACGCGGCCACCGCAATCGAGTCGGCTGCTGTCGACAAG
>CAIXFH010000092.1 GCA_903918645.1 uncultured Actinomycetes bacterium
ACATCGGCGCACTCATCGAAGCCACCTGCTGCAGTGAGCTCCGCGATCAACGCAGCAGTAGCGGCTGCTGTGGCAACAGCGTCGGCTAGCTGGGTTCGCAGGGTAACTCGACCATCGTACATGTGTATTATTATGGCATAGGCTACTGACAGTTGTAAACCCCGAAACCCCAATGGGGACAACCATTTTCCAAGATTTTGCGAGCTATGAAAACTTGAAGGAGAGCTCTCCGTCGAGGTGGCTGTCAACCAGGTTCGCTTCGGCACACTCACCGCAAGTGAGTGGGATGGGGGCTAGGCCCGATTCTGCGATCGGCACCCCAGATGACCCACGCTGCAATATGGATGGAGACCTAGTGTGAGCGACCTCGCCTACTCCAAAGACACGGGCTCTCAGACCCCGGTGACCGCAGTAGACCTCAAAACACCCACGTCGCCACCGACGCGAGACCGTTCATCGCAATCACGATTTGAGGATTCGCGACAAGGTTGCGGTCAGGAGCCGCAGAAATGTCAAAGCCGAAAACTGTCGAAGGTGTCTCCAACAAGGCTGACGAAAATTGCTGCGACATCGGTAGAGGCGCTATCGCAGCGATAGGTTGGCTGGCGGAGAAGCCATGCGCGGCACGGCTTCTCCGCACGTACACAAGCCGAAACTACCTCACCGCGGAACTCAGGACAGAGTTTTGGCCACGACGCTATAGCGGGGGAAGTGCTAACCCTGTTTCGGAATGACAGTCATACCCGTTGGGATGCGAGTAGAGGTACTGCTGGTGGTAAGGCTCTGCGAAGTAGAAGGGCAAGCCCTCGGCGGGACCCAACTCGGTGGTGACTTCGCCATAACCCTTGGCGCGCAATAGCGAGTCATAGGAAGCGCGTGTTCGTTCTACGAGATCTGCCTGCTCGTCGGTGGTCCAGTACAACGCGGACCGATACTGCGTGCCGATGTCGTTGCCTTGGCGGTATCCCTGAGTCGGATCGTGGTTCTCCCAGAACACTTTGAGCAAGTCGTACGTAGAAACCACTGAGGGGTCGTAGACGACGAGAACGTTCTCTGCGTGACCGGTTCTGCCAGTGCACAGTTCTTCATAAGTCGGGTTAGGTGTGATGCCGCCCTGGTATCCGACAGCCGTGGTGTAGACGCCGGGGACGCGCCAGAAGCGCTTCTCAGCGCCCCAAAAGCAGCCCAAACCGACGTATAACTTCTCGGCGCCCTCGGGATAGGGGCCTTCCATCAAGGTGTTGAGTACCAGGTGTTTTGGCGGCAGCTCGAACGGACGAAAGTCTCGGCCTGGGAGTGCGTCGTCGGGAGTGACCATGCGAGTCTTGGCGGCGGAACCGAATAGCGAGAACATGGGACCAGCCTCTCTCGGAGTCGCGGTTACGGCAACCGCTGACTAGTACATGGTGCAACCGGCACAGTGCCGAGTTCGTTCCCGATACTGACGTGAATGTCGGCCAATTGCATTGTGGTGAAGCCTACCCGCATAGGGTTCACCGCATGAAGCAGCAACCTACGTGGACTCATCTCGAGACAGTCGCTCTGCACGCGGGCCAGGAGCCCGATGCGCTCACCGGCGCAGTCGTCCCGCCGATCTATCAGGTGTCGACGTACGCGCAAGATGGCGTTGGCGGACTGCGTGGTGGTTACGAATACTCGCGCTCGGGTAACCCGACGCGCGACGCCTTGCAGGAATGCCTTGCTGCGCTTGAGGATCCAGTGGGTGCTGCTGCTGGAACCACGCGAGGAATGGCGTTCGCGTCAGGCCTTGCAGCTGAGGACACCTTGCTTCGAACCATCTGTGCGCCTGGAGGCCATGCGGTCATTCCCGATGATGCCTACGGTGGCACGTTCCGCCTCTTCAACCGAGTGCTTGGCCGCTGGGGCGTCGACCACACGCCGGCTCGGCTCACCGACGTCGAAGCTGTGGCTGCTGCGATTGTGCCGGGACGTACGACGGTTGTTTGGGTGGAGACACCCACCAATCCCTTGCTACGGGTTGCTGACATTGCTGCGCTAGCCGCTGTTGCGCATGCCGCTGGCGCGCTCCTTGTCGTCGACAACACATTTGCGTCACCGTATTTGCAGCAGCCGCTGTTGCTCGGCGCTGACGTCGTAGTGCACTCGACTACCAAGTACTTGGGAGGGCACAGCGACGTGATTGGCGGTGCACTCATCGCCCGCGATCCCGAGTTAGCCGAGCAACTTGCCTACAACCACAACGCAATCGGGGCCGTGGCTGGACCCTTCGACTCATGGTTGGTATTGCGCGGCGCGAAGACTCTTGCGGTGCGGATGGATCGGCACTGCGCTAATGCAAAGACTGTTGTCGACATGTTGGTAGCCCATCCGCGAGTGAGTGAAGTGCTTTATCCGGGGCTCGTCGGCCACGACGGTCATGAGGTGGCTGTCAGGCAAATGCGCGACTTCGGCGGCATGGTCTCCTTCCGCGTTGCCGGGGGCGAGTCGTCCGCGCTCGACGTCTGCAACCGCGCCCAGCTGTTCACGTTGGGTGAGTCGCTAGGTGGCGTCGAGTCTTTGATCGAACACCCCGGCCGGATGACCCATGCGTCCGCCGCTGGCTCTCCGTTGGAGGTGCCTGCCGATCTCGTGCGCTTGTCGGTGGGCATTGAGCATGTTGATGATCTGGTTGCCGACCTCGAGCAGGCTCTCGGGTGAGTGTGGGCTACGTCGTCTGCGTCGACACCGGCTCAACCTTTACCAAGGCCGCAGCCGTTGTGGTCGACGGAGCAGACGCGGGACGCCTGCTCGCGACGAGTGAGGTGCCGACCACGGTAGGGCCAGGGCTCGATGTCTTAACGGGGCTCGATGCTGCCGTTGGAGCGGTCACGACCATCGCCGGTGGTCGTCCTCTGGAGGTCTTGGCGTGTTCGTCGGCGGGCGGCGGGTTGCGGCTTGCGGTGGTCGGCTACGAGCGGGTCGTGACTGCGGAAGCCGGTGCGCGAGTGGGGCTTTCGGCTGGAGCCAAGGTGGTGCACATTTCGAGCGGCGCGCTTGGCGCGGCAAGTGTGGCTGAGTTGGTGGCGGCTCGACCGGACATCGTTTTGCTCGTCGGTGGTACTGACGGCGGCGATTCTGAGGTGTTGCTGCATAACGCACGCACCCTTGCGGGATCGAGCCTGCGAGTGCCATTCGTCGTTGCTGGAAATGCTGATGCGGGCGACGAAGTGGTATCGATCCTTAGATCGAGGAAGCACACGGTGGTCAGGTGCGCCAACGTCTTGCCGCGTATCGGCGTACTCGACCCGCATCCAGCAAGGACTGCTATCCGAGACGTTTTCGTGCGTCACGTCATAGGGGGCAAAGGGCTGACGCGCGGACCCCGCTTTGCGCGACTCGTGCGGGGCGCTACGCCAGATCTGGTGTTGGCTGGTGTGGAGTTGCTCGCCGATTCTGGAGTGGGCGATGTGCTGTTAGTGGACGTTGGCGGCGCGACTACAGATGTGTATTCTGCGCTGACTCCTGATGCGGAAGAAGCGTCTTTGCATCGCGAGGTAGTCGAGGTGATGTGGCGTGGACGTACGGTCGAGGGTGACCTCGGGATGCGTTGGAGCGCCACTGGGGTGGTGGAGGCCGCTTTCGCTGAGCGACTGATTGCTCCGGGGGTGTCGGCGAGCCGGCTTGCTGCTTGCGCGCAAGTTCGGCACGACGACCCGGCTTGGTTGCCGGCGACGGAATCAGATCGAGAGGCCGATTCTGTCATCGCTCGGTTGGCGTTGACGATCGCGTTGCGCCGTCACGCCCGTGCGGTCGATGCGGTTGCTGGTCGAACGCCAGGGCGCGACCTGTCGCGTGTGGCGTTGGTTGTCGCGAGTGGTGGTGTCTTTCGTCATGCGGAGCCTGACAGGCTGCTTCACATGCTCGATCCGATTACGACTGATCACGGGGGCGGTTGGCGAGTACCGTTGAACCCGCGCCTCACCGTCGACCAGCACTACGTTCTCGCCGCGGCCGGTCTGCTCGCCAGTTCCCACCCAGACGCCGCCGCCAACCTCCTCCGCACCACTCTCGTCCCCCTCTGACGCGCTCCTTTTGTCATGAATGTGCCCCAGGCTGCGCTAGAGGCAGTTGGGCCGCCCCCGCTAATTTCGTCTTTTGGGGGTTTCGACGGTTAAGGAACGGTTGATGAATGCTCACCGTGCTCAACGAACTCGTCAACCGCGTTCGATTGAGGTTGAACCCCAGACTTCTTCGCCAATATGAAGGTGCCCCAGGCTGCGCC
>CAIXFH010000093.1 GCA_903918645.1 uncultured Actinomycetes bacterium
AGACGAGTGAGCACACTGCGCGCGACGTTGAACGCGCCGATCACATTGACATCAAGTAAGCGTCGAAACCCCGCGACATCGAGCCCACTCGCGGGCTCGGCCTGGCCGTCCATTCCAGCATTGACGAACACTCCGTCCAAGCCCGACATCGCCTCAGCGGCTTGGGCAATTGCTGCGTCGACAGCTGCCTCGTCGGCAACATCGACCCCGCTAGCTCCAGCGGCCCGCAGCCCCATCGACCCGAGGCGCTCTAAGGCGGCCCGAGCGCTGTCCGGCGATGAGCCCATGAGCCACACATCGTCGGTCGCGCACAGCCTGGTGGCCACCGCAAAGCCAATGCCGCTGCTAGCGCCAGATATCACAATGCGACGTCGTGGCTGTGACATGGCTCAGTCCTTCCGAGTTATCAAGTGGTCGGCGTTCGCCTTGAGCTCGGCGATCGAGGAGACGCCAAGGAGTTGCAGCGTCCGTCGAAATTCGTTGCCGAGAATATCGATCGCGTGCGTGACCCCTCGCTCGCCCGCCGCCGCAACACCATAGAGATACGGGCGTCCACACATCACGAAGTCGGCCCCCGTCGCAAGCGCCACTGCGATGTCCATCCCGTGTCTGATACCTGAGTCGACGATGACCGTGGTCTCTGGGCCGATGGCATCCCGCACCGGCGCCACCAAGTCCAACGTAGGCACGCATCGATCTAGCTGCCGCCCCCCGTGATTGGAAAGGTGAATCCCATCGACGCCCACCTCTTTGGCTCGCAACGCGTCGTCGGCACTAAGCGGCCCCTTCACGACGAGGCGTCCGGGCCAGCGAGCCCGGACCGCTTCCAGATCACTCCAGGTGAGAGCGTCGTCGAACTGGGCTGTGATGTCAGAGATGGTGTTACCCGGCACATCAAGGTCGGCGAGGTTCGCGAAGGCCAAGACCGGGGCGCGCATCATCGAGGTCCAGTAACGGGGATGCATGCCGATGTCGATCAACGTTGACGCCGATATGCTCGGCGGGATAGTGAGGCCGTTGCGCAGGTCGCGAACTCGGCGGCCCGAAACAGCGGTATCAACTGAGAATTCGATGACGTCAATGCCCGATGCCGCAGCGCGATCGAGCATGTTCCAGGTGTACCGGCGTTCGCGAAGCAGGTAGATCTGCAACCACGTGTCGGCCTGGGCCACGGCCGCGACGTCTTCGAGTGTGGTGGTCGACACGGTCGAGAGCACATACGGAACCTGCTTGGTCGCAGCAGCCCGTGCCACGGCCATCTCGCCAAGCGGGTGCATCATGCGCGTGTACCCGGTAGGCGCTAGGCCAAGGGGCAGTGACGTGGGACGCCCGAAAATCGAGGACGACGTGTCGACCTGCGACACGTCGTGCAGTGATCGTGGCTGGAACTGGCGAGACCGGAAGGCAGCGACGTTGGCAAGCACGGTCGCCTCTTCGTCGGCTCCCCCCTCGACATAGTCAAATACCGACGCTGGCAACGCTCGCTGAGCCTCACGCCGAAGATCACCGATGCTGTGTGAGCGAGCCAGTACACGTGCGACCCGATCGGTGTCGAACCCGCGTAGGTGCACGGTGCTGCGCAATTCGCTGAGCTTCATGATCAATCACCGATTTCGCGTTGCAGAAGGTCGAGAGCCTCTGTCAACGGATCGGTACCTGATGATGGTTCGCTACCCATGGTGACAGCATGCCCAAGTCCGAGGATTCGCACGAGTTCAGGCCGGTCAGGCGAGACGAGATTGGTGACGAGGAACGGGCAGAGGAACAACCCGCTGCGGACGATCTGGCGCCAATTCGGTGGCAGCTGCCCGGCCGATTTCAACTGCGAAAGAAGAGGTATCCAGGCGTGGCTCACAATGCTGTCGAGTACCTGTCGACGTAATGGCGAGAGCTCAATCGCATCGGTGAGGCTGACGAGTGCAGCCACCTGATCAACCTCGATGGAGCCCAGATCTATTTCACCTGGGTGATACAGCCAATTCGGATGTGCGAAGACGTTGTGGAACGTGGGCTTGATCAAGGCGAGGAGCGCGGGCACTCCCGAGCCGGCAAAAGCTGGATCGAACAAGCGCAGTTCAGTGCCTTCATCACCTTTGATCACCCACACATTGCCGTGATGATCATCTCCGTGTGCGGTGGCCACCGCTTGCTGCGCGAATCCCCGCGGATCCATGTTTACCTGCGCGCTCTCAACAAGTTCGAGCAACGTTGACCCGTAAGTCACACCATTGACCTTCCACAGTCGTGCACTCAGGTCGTTCCACGTGGAATCGGGCAGGTACCACGACGCGTAACGCCCGCCGGGAAACTCACCCGCCGGGGTCGTGAGCCGATGATGGAACAACTGATGCAGTGACGAGTCGACTGCTTCGGCACCCACGGGGCTGCGCACTGTGCGCACCAGCACATCGCCAATGCGCTGATCGAGCACCTCGCGTGCCGCGTGCAGATCGTCGGGGAGTAAAGCCTGCGGCCCTGCTGCCCGTTCGAGATCAAGGCAGACGTCAACCATACGTGGCTCGGTGCGCACCTCGTAGAGTACGAACTGCTCGCCCGGCACCGGCGATACAGCCACCGGCACCTCAACCGGAAGCCCCGCATCGGCGAGTACCTGTGCCCGGTAGTACTCCCCCACGTTGCCTTCTTCACCTTCCTCAACATGGAACTTAAAGAAGTGCATGTCGCCATCTGCGTAGCGCACGCGGCCGCTCACTGAGTTGAGCGAATACTCATCGGAGGTGAAGTCGATGCTGACGACACATGAACCGGTCAGCGACTCAACGAGTCGGGCGACATGCTCGGACGCCTCATCGAACTGACGCGCGAGCACGAGAGATCGAATCGTTGCGGCAGCGGCCATCTCAGATCGAGGAGTCCTCGATAGTCAACCGGGCCGTGATCGCGGCGCCGTGAGCCGGGAAGCCTTCATGCGCAGTGAAGGCCAGCACTGTGCCGCTCATTCTCTTGAGCGCGCGCAGATCGGACTTCGCCACCGCCGTGCGCTTACGGAATGCGTCGGCCGTGATTCCGCTGCTGACCTTCGCGAATCCACTGGTCGGCAAAGAGGCTGGGCAGCCGATCACGAAGTTCGCCGCGGAGACGGTAGTGAACTGGCCGATGAGGATCTCGCCTGCGTCTTCGAGGAGATTGAGCACAGCCTCTTCGTCGCGCACCGCAATCTGCATGTGCTCAGGCGCGTATGCATTTGCGGCTGCGGCAGCAGCCTCGATGGACCCAGCGAGAATCGCACCCCCATTGACCCCAAGGGAAGTAAGGGCATACGAGCGACGCGGCTCGGGTAGCAACTCGACCTGTCGAGATACCTCAAGCTGTGCAGCTTCAAGCAGCTCGCGACTCGTCGTGACCAAGATCGACGACGAGTCAGGGCCGTGCTCTGCCTCATTGAGCAGATCGGCGGCAAGCAGCCTTGGGTCGGCGCTGTCGTCGGCGAGGATCAAGCTTTCGCTTGGCCCGAGGAGCATGTTCGTGACCGTTCCATAGCGCTGCACCTCGATCTGGGCACACGCCACGGCGGGGCTGCCAGGCCCAACCACCTTGCGTACCTTGGGAATCGTCTCGGTGCCGAAGGCCAGTGCCGCAATACCAGCCGGACCATTGACCCGATAGACCCGGCCTTGGAGCCCTAACTCCTGCGCCACGACGAGAACCGCAGGATCCACCACCCCGTCGGTACCCGGAATGGGCGGAACGACGATGACGATCTCGCGAACCCCCGCGACCACAGCTGGGGTCGCGAGTTGGATCGCGACGGACGGGTAGGAACCCTTGCCACTGGGGACGAACAGCCCAGCGCTGGCGATGGCGGTGACCTTCTCGCCGACCATGAGGCCCGGCTCACTTTCAAAACTCCAGTCACCGCGCTCACAAATCTGCTC
Source organism: uncultured Actinomycetes bacterium (assembly GCA_903918645.1). GTDB lineage: Bacteria > Actinomycetota > Actinomycetes > S36-B12 > CAIYMF01 > Longivirga. The sequence continues at coordinate 3,897 of CAIXFH010000093.1, forward strand.
GTTGAACCGGCGTACGTGATCGATCGCGTCCGTGATGGCTGCCATCAGCTCAGGGCTGATCTCACGTCGCGCCAATTCGTACTCTTCATCGCTGACCTTCAGGCTCTTCGAGCCGATGTCGCATCCGTCGAACTCTTTGAGCGCACGGATCACCGCTGCATCGCCCTCGAGCCGCACCTGCTCGATGAGTTTGCGAATGTTCTCTTGCAACTCCGGATCGAAGATCTTGTCAGTGCCACGGGCAACAGCGACAACGCGCTGGTCGGGAGTCAAGTCCTCCCAGGTGCCGATGATGCGAATCGGGTTGGTAACAGACATCTAGTGATCCTTAACCGTTGTTCGGGACTGCGGATGAAAACTTTCGAAGTGCGTCAATCAAGGTGGCCATGGTGGGTGCCCAGCCGATGGTGATCCGAATCCACCCAGGCATGCCCAAGTCGGCGCCGGATCGCACCGATAGGCCGGCTTCGAGCAAGTACGGTGCCAACTCCGAGTGGTCAATGTGTACGAGCACGAAGTTGGCTTCGCTCGGGTAGTACTCGACCCCCAGCGAGTCGAGCTCTGCCTGTAGTAGAGCCCGGCCCTCGCGCACTCGCGCCACTGACATGGCCTGCCAAGCAGGTTGGTCGACAGCCGCACTAAGCCCGGCGAGCGCGAACGAGTTGACACTGAACGGGGGTCGGATAGCAGACAACGGACCGATGATCTCTGGTGCCGCGATCGCATATCCGACACGTAGTCCGGCGAGCGCCCAATCCTTGGACATCGTGCGCTGCACCAGCAGATTCGGGAATTCCGCCAGCAAGGCCGCGACATCGGGCGAGGTGCCAGGTGAAGAGAACGCGTGGTAGGCCTGATCAAGGACCACGAGGCAATCGGCTGGCACCTCGCGCAGGAACAGCACGAGCTCGCCGTGCGATACGGCTACTCCAGTTGGATTGTGCGGCGACGGCAGCCACAGCGCACTCGCGTCTATAGCCGCAGCAGCCATCGCGCGGAGGTCGTGGGCACCCCGCACCAACGGAACTCGCACGACATCAGCACCGGAGAGCAGCGAGACCGTGTTATCGATGGCGTAGCAAGGGTCACCGAGCACCGCGCGCTTGCCCGGTGCAAGGAACATCTGCGCGATCAGATAGCAGAGCTCATCACTGCCATTTGTCAGCAAAAGTTGGGATTGGGTCACGCCCAACTCCGCCGCAAGCCGGTGCCTGGTGGCGGAGTCGTCGGGATAGCGATGAGGGTGGCCAGCGGCAGCGCGCAGTGCGTCGCTGACACTTGGGCCCGCCCCGAGGGGCGACTCGTTGGATGAGAGCTTGCCTGCGGCCGAACCGGTCGAGGGCTTGCCGGGGCGGTAGGTGGGCAGGCCAACGACACGTCGTGCCGCGAGGTCACCAATCGCGGTCACAGCCGCACCACGATCTTCCCCGCAGGAGGCCGTGATGCGATGTCGCTCAACCGAGCAACGAGATCCTCGAGCAGCACAGCCTCGGTGATCAGCGGCCGATAGCGATCAGGATTGGCGTCGAGTGCGGCCATTGCGATCGGAAGCTCGTCGGCAAAACCGTTGCAGCCGATGATGTTCAACGATCTCTCGACGATTCCCTGGCCATCTAACGTAATCGGCTGATGCGGAATTGCGACGACGAGGACAGTGCCACCGTTGCTGACCAGATCGATGGAATCGGCAACCGACGTGGCGTAACCAGCGGCATCAACTACCAGCGGCATGCGCATGGGATGACTCGGCTCATAACTTCGGGCCCCGAGGGCGAGGGCAAGCTCAAGGCGCATCGGGTTGGGCTCGCGCACTAGAACGTTGATGTGCGGCGAGCGCCTTGTGATCTCGGAGTGCACGAGTGCCCCGATCGGTCCGTAGCCGATGAGCAGCACTGACTCCGGGAGCCGACCGGCACGATTGACCGCATGCATGGCCACTGCCAGAGGTTCCGCGAGCACCGCGATTTCGGCCTCAAGCCCCTCAGGGCAAGCGTGCAGCAGAGCGACGTCAAGCACTGCATGCCGCTCAAAGCCGCCGGGCACGATCTCGCCCACCCAGGCGAGCCGCTCGCACAGATTTGCGGACTGAGTGCAGCCGTGGCAGTCGCCACACGGTACGCGCGAATCAACAACCACACGCGTGCCGACAACGAACTCTCCCCCGGGGCAGTCCAGGACCACACCAACTGCCTCGTGTCCGAGTGTGGCGGGCCAGGTGTTGACCCAGTCGCCGGTCCTGATGACGTGTAGATCAGAGCCGCAAACACCGGCCCATTCGAGCCGAAGCAGCGCCTGCCCAGCAACCGGCTGGGTGAGCTCTCGCTGCCCCAAACTTAAGGTGAGGTCCTGCTCGAGCAGTAGTGCGTCAGTGTGGGTAATCATCAGGCGACCCCGCGAGCACCCGATCGGGCGCCCAAACGTGATGAGACAAGTGCGGCGACTTCAACCACCGATGCTGCGATCACGGTCAGGTCATGTGAGATCTGCGGCAGATAGCTCACGCCAATCGCGCCAACACATCCTCGATCGGAGAACACCGGGGCGGCCACGCACAGGATGCCGCTGGCTGTCTGCCCGTCATCGACGGCATAGCCGCGGCTCAAGGTGAGCTCGAGTTCGAGGCGAAGAGCCGCATCTCGTGGCTGAGGCAGGGAATTGGCGTTGCCTTGCGCAAGGATCGCTTTGCCAACGGCGGTGCCAGCAGCGGGTAGCCGAGCACCGATGGAACTAGCTAGCCGAACCCCAAGATCGGGGGGATCCTGCTTGGCGATGTAGACAACCTCCGAGCCTTCCAGCACCGCAAAGTGCGACGTGACTCGATGAGTATTGGTCAACTGCCGGAGTTGATCCTCGGCGGCTCGCGCCGGCGTCATCGATCGTGCGTACGAGGCTCCAGCCTCAAAGCAGCCAAGGCCGATCGAGTAGCGGCCCTGGTCATCACAGGCAACAAAGTCTTGATCCCGAAGGGCTCGCAGCAGACTGAGCGCGCTGCTGCGGGGAATGCTGAGGCTATCGGCGATTTCCTTGAGCCCCAAGGGTTGTACCGCCTTAGCCAGCAGCCCCACTATGGTCAGCGCCCGCGCTACCGACCGATTGCTGACCTCGCTCATGGTCGTTTACCACGAGCGAGGACGGCCTCGAGCCCGGTCGCTCGCACGGCTTCGTCATGGATCAGTGAGTGCACGTGGTGCTTGAGATCGCGAAACTCCACGGTGTCTTGCAGGCCAAACATCCGAGGCCGAGGCAACGTGACCTCAACGATTTCCTTCACCCGGCCGGGGCGTGAGGCCAGAACACACACGCGATCAGACAGGATGAGTGATTCCTCAACGTCGTGCGTCACGAAGAGCACCGAGAGCCGGTCGCGCTCCCAGATAGAAAGGAGCAGTTCCTGCATGACGCCACGGGTCTGGGCGTCGAGTGCGCCGAAGGGCTCGTCCATCAGCAGGATGCGCGGCCGAAGTGCCAGCGCGCGTGCGATGGCGACACGCTGCTGCATGCCGCCCGACAGTTGCGATGGGTAGTGGTCGGCGAACTCGGCTAGGCCCACGACATCGAGGTACTCGCGGGCGGTATCAGTGCGCTCGCGTGCCGGCCGATCGGAGAGCGCGAACTCAACATTCTTCAGCGCGCTCAACCAGGGATAGAGCGTGTACGCCTGGAACACCATGCCGCGGTCTCGTCCGGGGCCGACGAGTTCGTGCCCGTCGAGCCACACTCCGCCGGAGGTTGGCTGCTCGAGTCCGGCGACGATCCGAAGCAGGGTCGACTTGCCACAGCCAGAGGCGCCGAGCAAGGCCATGAACTCGCCCTCGGCCAGATGCACGTTGATGTCGTCAAGGACTAGGAGGTTGTCAGACTTCTTCTTGGGGAAGCTCTTCGACAGGTGATCGATCACCAACAGGTCGGACATGTCTACCTTCCCTGGGGTGAGAGATAAGGGAACGACCAGCGATAGATCGCCTTGAACGCGAAGTCGAATCCAAGACCCAGGATTCCGATCACGACGATGCCGATCAGAATCTGTGGAGTGTCGAGGTATCGCTGAGCCGACTGGATGCGAAAGCCCAGGCCGCTGTTGGCGCCCACAAGTTCAACAACCACAAGATAAGTCCAGGCCCAGCCCATACAGATTCGCAACGTGTCGACGATGCCCGGAAGCGACGACGGCACAACAACCTTCATGATCGTCTTCACTTGCCCGATGCCGAGTGTGTAGGCCATGTCGACGAACGGTCGTGGCACGTTCTTCACGTTATCCATGATGAGCAGCACTTCTTGGAAGAAGACGCCGATGAATAAGATCACGATCTTCTGAGTCTCGGTTGTGCCGAACCAGATGAGCGTGAGCGGGATGAATGCCACCGCAGGCATGTAGCGAATGAAGTCCACTGGTGGCTCGACAGCCGCCTCAATGCGCTTGTTGACACCCATGAGCACGCCGACGGGCACCGCAACAACGGTGGAAAGAACGAAGCCGAGCAGGATGCGCGTGACGCTGATCCTGACGTCATCCCACATAGTGCCGTCGGACGCCCACGTGACCGCGGATTGCCAGACCTGGGTCGGAGTTGGGAGGAAGAGGTTCTGCACCCAGCCGCCATAGCTCGCCGCCGACCAGAGGGCGAGTAGAGCGGCAAACGATATGAGCGCGATGCTCACGTAATGCTTGGTCGGAATCGATTCGTACAGGGCGTAGGGCCTGCGACGTTTACGTCGCAGGCCCTGCCCTGAACTTGTCGAGCCGTCCGGCGTCACCGTGGGATCCAAGCCGGTCGTCATGATCGCGCTACTTCAGGTAGGAGAAGTCGCCGGCTTGCGAGAGTTCGACCGGGCTCTTGATGTTGCCCATCAAGATCAAGGTGTCGGAGATGCCCTTGAAGTTGGCAGCCATTTCACCGGAGTCAAACATCGAGACGTTCTCGGGCACCGTGTATAGCTTGACCCCGGCAAGGGTCGAGGTGAGTTCTTCGGGCTTGGCCCCGTCGCCCTTGGCCATGATCGCGATGGCGTCATCGCGGTTGCTCGCGAAGTAGTTCATCGAGTCGTTCCAGGCCGCGATGAGCTCACGAGCTTCGGTGGCGTGCGTGGCTAGCCAGTCCTTGTTAGCGGTCAGGAAGTCCGCGATCAGGCCCGGCGCCTTGTCACTGCCGAACAACACGTGCGCCTTGGCGCCATTTGCACCGCTGGTTGCCGCACTGATGTAGGGCTCGTAGGTGCCGACCACAGGAGTCTTGCCAGCGATCAACAACGTCCCGGCGTCAGCAGCTGGGACGTTAGTGGTCTTGACCTGGTCGATGGTGATGTTGTTGGCGTTGAGGAAGTAACGGAACAGCAGCTCGCTCGTGGTGCCGTATTCGTAGGCAACGTCCTTACCGATGATCTGCTGTGGGGTGCTGATATCGGGCGAGGATAGGATCGCGTCGGCGCCCACGGATGCGTCTTCGAGTAGCAGCGGAACCGCTGGCTTGCCCTGCTCGGCCCACTGCACGATGCGTCCGGCGTCGACGTTGGAGACGTCGGTCTTGCCGGCGATGATCGCGGCGTTACGGTCGGCGTCGGTACCGAAGCTGACCAGATCGACCTCAAGGCCGTGGGCGGCGAAGAAGCCCTTCTCCTGCGCGATGTACCAGGGCGCGTAACCGATCCACGGGTTGATACCCATGGAGACCTTGACCAACGCAGCAGGCGCGGATCCGGACGCGGTGCTTGCTGGAGTGCTGCCGCCCGACGAACATGCCGCCACGCTGGCAAGCAGAACAGATCCCGCTGCTACAGCAGTGATCCGGCGAAGCCTGCGGTTGAAACCCATTTCGGTAGCCATGGTGCCCCTCATTCACATATATGAACGTCATTTCAAAACTTGATTACTCGGAAAGTAGTGCTCAGCCATGGGGGTGTCAACGATGTTGCGGCACTTGCCCCCGAAGTCGTTACACGCTTGCAACGTCGAGGCCACATCTCCAAGAGATTGATGTTGGCGACCGCTGAAGTCGGCGGGCTCGAGGGCGCACTGTCACCTGATGCAGTCGAGCGTCATTCACGCTTATGACGAAGCAGTAGCACTCGAATTGGCGAAATTCAGACGACGGGTAACAACGACACGCCGAAGGGAACTAAGCGGCTATTTAGATATCTGAGCGGCCAAAAGTGCTATCCAGATGACATAAGAGTCAATCCTGACTCTCCAGCTGAGAGGAAAGTCCGATGTCAGAAAAGATCAAAGGGCTTCTGCCATTATCTATTGTGACCGGTGTCTTGGTCTTCGTGTGGGTGATGTTCGCGAGCAACGTGAACCTCGGAATTGCCAACTTCGGCTGGGTTACTCCCGCAGCCTTCATCTCCTGGGGCTTCTACTTCGCAGCGGGCGCCGGTAAGCCCGGCTTCAGCAAATCCCTAGGCGGATCGGTTATCGGCAGTATCTTCGGTTTCCTTCTCATCGCACTCGCGCCTAGCGTGGCGAGTATGCCAAGCAGTTCCGGACTCTCTCTTGTCGCGGCTGTGCTGGCCTTCTTCTTGGTTCTTGGCATGGCGGTTGGCGACCTTTGGTATGTGCCAGCTGGGTTCGGCGGCTTTGCCTCAATCGTCTTCTACTGGATCGTCACGGGCTTTGGCACCGTACCTTCAATCTGGGTCTGGATCTCAGTTGTCGTTGCGCTGATCATCGGGTGCTGCGCTGGCTATCTGCACACCACTCTCGCCGGCATGATGGCACCAAAGGCGGCCGAAGAAACGGCCATGGAAAGGTAGCAGTTGCGCTTGATCATTACTGGGCTATTGCCCTCGGTCTGGCTGGAAGCCTCGGGATATTTCCCGGGGCTTCCAGTTTTTTTGGCTTGTACAAATCGCGAGGGCGCTAGCTCAGATATCGAGTGAGCGTGAACATCAGGCTGAGTCGGCTGGAGATTATGAGGCGAGCCATACCGATTCCAGGGCGGCGTTTCATCCTGCGGCGATGGCTCGGTTGCCCATTTCGGCCGACCGCTATGAATGCGACTCTGGCTCCTTCTCGAAAATCCGCGCTCCTCGGTCTGGGTGTCCCACAACGTGCCGCTGGGTTGACACCTCTAGTGCGGTGCTCATCGTTTGCCCGGGATTCCTGGCAGCAGCTATGCGCCTCCGACGTGGCCCGAACATGTCAGGCCGTGGTTGCGGGCACAATCTACGGGTCCGGCCACGCCACGCGACTGACCTGGACGGGTGGGCAGTGCCCGTGTCGCCCTCTGCGCGTGAGTGCTGCCGACGCGCCGAAAGCAGGTTGGCCGGTTCGACTGTTAGCCGTGATCGCGATCGTGTTCTGAGGCCCTGGATGTGGCGGCAAAGAGCTGCGCGGGCTCGACCGCCGGCAGGAGTCCAGGGGTGTCAGATGTCGCCGATAGCGTTGAGCCATGTCACGAGCACTCTTCCCGCATCACGATTGGGCGGATGCGGACGGCCTCCCGTCGCCGGACCCCGAACTGGCCGCGACTAGGTACTTCCGAAATGACCCCGACTCGCGCAGCAAACGCTTGCGCCACTGGCACCAGATCCTCTGGTCCAAAGAATCCGAT
>CAIXFH010000094.1 GCA_903918645.1 uncultured Actinomycetes bacterium
ACTGGCACTGGCTCTGGCACTGGCACTGGCACTTTGGCACTGGCACTGGCACTGGCACCTGGCACTGGCACTGGCACTGGCACTGGCACTGGCACTGGCACTGGCACTGGCACTGGCACTGGCTCTGGCACTGGCTCTGGCGGCGACAGCGCTCGGCGTAAGGCGTCCAGACGTGCACGCACGATCTCGGGATCGGCACGACGTCGTGGGCGGGGTAGCACGGGCGCACCCTGCTCGGACCTCGAGCAGGGTGCCGAGAAACGAGAGCCACACCAGGGACGACGCGCCAACTACCGCGTGCTTGGGGATAGGTCAGGCAGACGCCGCTGCGGGACGGGGCGACACCACCACGGCGACCATCCCCGGGCCAACATGGGCACCCACGACAGCGCCGACCTCACCCACGATCACCCGTGAGTCGGCCAACCTCGCGACCAGACTTCCGGCAAGCGCCTCGGCTCGTGCCGCTGAATCGAGGTGATGCACCGCGATGTCACAAGGTCGACCAGCAGCCCGCTCGATGGCGAGTTCCTCGAGCCGAGCCAGCGCACGCGATGAAGTTCGAACCTTCTCTAGAGGATGCACCTGGCCATCGATCAGTTCCAAGATCGGTTTCACCGACAGCATCTGGCCGAGTGCGGCCTGCGCCGCGCCGATCCGACCACCTCGACGCAGATATTCGAGGGTGTCGACGTAGAACAACTCACTGGTCGCGGCGGCTCGATCCACGATCACCTGGGCCACGGCGGCCGCGTCGGCCCCCGACTCAGCATGGCGAACACCATCGAGGACGGCGAACCCCATGCCCATACCCACACTTCGGGTGTCCACGACAGTGACCGGAATCGGAGAATTGCGGGCGGCGAGCACCGCGGAGTCATACGTGCCAGACATATCGCCTGAGAGGTGCGCCGACACCACGGCTACCGCACCTGCCTCGGCTGCGGCCGTGTATGCCTGGACGAAACGTTCGGGTGCCGGACGCGAAGTCGTAACCACACTCCAGCTACGCAGCGCCTCAGCTACCTCAGTGGGGGTGATACCGGTGCCTTCGTCATGAGCCACACCGTTGACAACGACCTGCACCGGCACGACGACAATGCCCCGTGACGCGATTAGGTCGGCAGGCAGGTACGCGGTCGAATCAGTGACGACTGCGACTCGACCCTGCATAACTGCTGACCCTATCGAGTCAGACGCCACGCTCACGCGGGAACGATGTTGACCAGTTTTGGCGCACGCACAATCACGGTACGAATCTGGGCGCCGCCAAGGGACGCGATCACGGCTTCACTCGCCAACGCCAACTCGCGCAGTTCGTCTTCACCGATGTCAGGAGCGACCTCGAGCCGGTCGCGCACCTTGCCTGCCACCTGAACAACGCACGTCACTGAGTCCTGAACCAACAGCGCAGGGTCCACTGCAGGCCAGCCCGCGAGAGCCACCGTGGGCTGATGTCCTAGCCGCGCCCACATCTCTTCAGCCGTGTAAGGCGCGACAAGCGAGAGCATGATGGCAACAGCTTCAGCTGCCTCACGGACAGCAGGATCCGCTCCACCTGGCCCCGAGTCGATCGCCTTGCGAGCGGCGTTGACCAGCTCCATCGTCTTGGCCACCGCGACATTGAATCGATAGGTCTCGACAGCATGCGAGGCTTCGTCGATCACATGTGCCGTAGTGCGCCGCAGCGCTAGATCACCACTGGTGAAGTCGACACCTGGCTCGCTGGTGATATCACCCGAGAGTCGCCACGCACGAGCGAGGAACTTCTTGGCACCCGAAGGCGAGACTTCCGACCAGTCGATGTCGTCCTCGGGCGGCCCAGCGAACACCATGGTCAGACGAACCGCGTCGACACCATTTACTGCGAGTTCGTCGGAGAGCCGTACGAGGTTGCCGCGCGACTTGCTCATCGCCGAACCGTTCATCACCACCATGCCCTGGTTCAGCAGGCGAGTGAACGGCTCGGTGAAGTCGACCATGCCCATGTCGTGCAGCACCTTGGTGAAGAAGCGCGAGTAGAGCAGATGCAGGATCGCGTGCGTGACACCGCCGACATACTGATCAATCGGCAGCCACTTGCGGGCCTCCTCCTGATCGAATGGGCCGTCAGTTTTGGCTGGGTCCAGATAGCGCAAGAAGTACCACGACGAGTCGAAGAACGTGTCCATCGTGTCGGTATCGCGCAATGCTGGCCCACCGCAATTGGGGCACGACACGTTGACCCAATCAGCGGCGCCACCTAGCGGTGATGTGCCTTTGGGCTTGAGATCTAGGCCTTCGGTACTGGGCAAGGTAACCGGGAGCTGATCCTCGGGCACCGGAACCTCACCGCATAAGGGGCAGTGCACGATCGGGATCGGCGTTCCCCAGTAGCGCTGACGTGAGATCAGCCAATCGCGCAGGCGGTAGTTGGTGGCGCCAGCGCCCAACCCGCGCTCTTCAAGCCAGGAAACGATTGCCTCGATCGCCGCAATCTTCTTGAGGCCGTTGAGGAATTCGGAGTTCACGGCCGGTCCGTCGCCGGTGTAAGCCTCCCCCTCCCAGTCCGCCGGTGGCGACACCACGGTGACGACAGGCAGATCGAAGACCTTCGCGAACTCAAAGTCGCGCTGATCGTGGGCCGGCACAGCCATGATTGCGCCGGTGCCGTAATCGGCCAGCACGTAGTCAGCCGCGTAGATCGGGATCCGTGCACCGTTGACCGGGTTGATCGCAAAGCGCTGCAAGAACACACCGGTCTTCGGTCGATCGGTTGCCAGGCGGTCGATATCGCTGACCTGCTTCATACCGTCGAGGTACGCGGCGAAGTCGGACTCCGCCGACGTCCCTTCCGCGAGCCGGACGGCCAACTCGGAGTCTGCAGCAACCACAAAGAAGGTGGCACCAAACAAGGTGTCGGGTCGAGTCGTGTACACCGTGACGGGGTCGGCTAGCCCCTCGATCGCGAAGCTCACCTCGGCACCGGTTGAACGTCCGATCCAGTTGCGCTGCATCAGCAGAACCTTCTCGGGCCAGGCACCTTCTAGGCCGGCCATGTCGTCGAGCAAGCGATCCGCGTAATCCGTGATGCGCAGATACCACTGGTTCAACTTCTTCTTCGTGACAACCGCATCACAGCGTTCGCACCGGCCTGCGACGACTTGCTCGTTTGCCAACACGGTCTGGTCGTTGGGACACCAGTTGACCGCAGAGTCCTTGCGATAGGCCAAACCGCGTTCGTACATCTGCAGGAACAACCATTGGTTCCAGCGGTAGTAGGCCGGGTCACTGGTCTGCAGTACCCGATCCCAGTCAAACGAGCATGCGTACCTGCGCATCGAAGCCTTCTGCTGCGCGATGTTCTCATCGGTCCAGCCCGCCGGATCGACGTTGTTCTTGATGGCCGCGTTCTCCGCCGGCAAGCCAAAGGAGTCCCAGCCGATCGGATGCAGCACGTTGAAGCCCTGCTGCGCCCAGTAGCGCGCGATGACATCGCCCATGGCGTAGGCCTCGGCGTGGCCCATGTGGAGGTCACCTGAGGGGTAAGGGAACATGTCGAGGACGTACTTACGCGGACGCGTGTCATCGGGACGGCTGCTGCGGAACGGTGCAATCTCGTCCCAGACAGGAAGCCACTTGTCCTGGGTGCCGTGGACGTCATACATCTCACGGCCGTCGGTGTGACCGGTCTCGTCGGTGCTCTCGATCTGCGTCATGGCTCATCTCTTAACTGCTGTTGACCCGGACATGAAAAAACCCCTCGCACTCAGGAGGGGTTAGCCGCATCGGGCCGCCAGCATGTGCTCGCGGTTAGATCCGATACGGCCCGGTAAGCAGGAGTCCGGTGCGCATGGGCTCAGGATAGCCCAGCGCGGATCAACTCGTGACTGTGGACTCGGCTAGTGCCCCGTCGAGTTCAGAGACGAATCGATCGGCATCCGCTCTGGAAAACACCAATGGTGGTCGCACTTTGAGGTTGTTGTTGAGCAGCCCGGCCGTTCCGATGAGCACTCTTCGTCGTCGAAGACCGTTGACAACACTGAGCATCAGGGCCTCATTGGGTTCGCCAGACTCGGGGATGACGAGTTCGACGGCGATGAACAGGCCGTCGCCACGAACATCGGCGATATGCGGATAACGAGTGGCCAACTCACGTAACGCGCGGCGCAAGTAGTCGCCAACGTCAGCCGCATTAGCCTGCAAGCCCTCATCGCGGATGACGTCGAGCACGGCCTGAGCGGCAGCGATGGCCATGGCATTGCCGCCGTAGGTATTGAAATAGCGCATATCGCGGGCGAACTCCTCGATCACCTCCGGCCGCATGAGAGTGGCAGCGATCGGCATCCCATTGCCCATTGGCTTACCGATCGTGACGAGGTCAGGAACGAAGGGCTGTTCTGCTGAGGAGTGCCGATCAAAACCCCACATCGCGCTGCCGGTACGACCGAATCCTGGCTGTACCTCATCTGCGATGTAGACCCCGCCCGCGGCCTCGATCACAGCGCGAACTGGTGCGAGAAAGCCGACTGGGTCAGAGAAGACGCCGTCGGATGCGAAGATCGAGTCAGCGATGAAGGCAGCAAACCTAATCCCATGCGCAGCAAGGTCATCGATCTGTTGTTGGACTTGGTCAGCGAACCACTCCCCCAGCGACGAGCAGCCAGAGATGTCGGTATGCGCTGAGTCTGGCGCAGGTACCCAACGAACCCACGGGGGCAATGATTCGACGCCACCGAGTGAGGGCGAGATAGCCGCGATCTCAGTGGTGACACCGTGATACGCATTCCGCGTAACGATGACACCAGTTCCGCCTGTGCGATGCTTCGCAATTCGCAAAGCTAGGTCGCATGCCTCGGACCCAGTACACGTGTACATGACGTGACCGATCGCGTCGGGCATCGTGGCCAGCAAGTCCTCCGAGTAGCGCACGATCGCTTGGTTCAAGTAGCGAGTGTGAGTGCTCAACGTTGCAGCCTGCTGTGCGATCGCGGCCGCTACTCGAGGGTGGGCGTGCCCGCACGAGGCCACGTTGTTGTAGACGTCGAGGTACTCGTTGCCCGCAACGTCGTAAAGATGGACGCCACTTCCTCGAACGAACTCAACCGGCTCGTCGTAGAACAAGCGATACGCCGGGCCGAGTGTGGCGAGCCGACGCCGCACCAAGTTGGCCGTGCCTTCGGGCAATGCGTCGATCGAGGCGGGGTTGAAGTAGTTAGACGGACCGACCTGCCGTGGTGAGGCCATCACAACCTCACTGTCGAGGGATTGGTGTTGTGCAACAAGCGCAGAGCCGCCGTCGCTGATTCGATCGTACGACTCGTGTACTCGGCGTTCACTGGGTTGGTGGCGCTTAGCCACGATCCAACGAGGATTCGCTGAGTTAACCGCGAGCGCACAACATCAGGCAGGAGTTCTTGCTCATCAGAAGTGAGCGGACGGACCGAAGTGAAACCGGCAGCAAGTTGATAGGGCCGATACCAGGCATCGCTTGCCGTACCTGAAGTTTCGATGACGTAACTCATCGCCAGACCAGCATCGACGACGATCGCCGAGTAGACGATGTCACCGAAATCAAGCACGCCAGCGACGACATCGGCATCAGCTTCGTCGATGAGTACGTTCTCGGAGTTGAGGTCGTTGTGGATCACCTGCTGGCGAGAGCCCGCGAGAGCTGGCCCGATCTGCGCATCGAAAAGATCGAGGTGGCTTTCGATGATGTCGCGAATATCGGCGTCGCCGACAAATGACAATAGCGAGCGCAGCGAAGAAAGTTGCTGCACATCCCACGCAAGCACGCGTTGAGCCCCTGGGTGCTCAAACGCACTGAGCGCCAGGGAAAGTCGGCCCAACACGTGTCCGCGCGCAAAGCTTTGCTTTGGCGAGCCGCGGTAGTTCGTTGCAACGCGGCCTGGAAGCCAGGTGAGCAAGCGTGACAAGCGAGGCTCACCAAGACTCCCGGCCACCTCCGTGACGAGTGCACCGTCAATCGCTGGAAGCACCTGCGGAATTGGGAGCGTGGCATCCTGCGCAAAAGCGTGCCTCATGGCTTGCACCGACAAGTCGATGACGGAAGGGTCGTCGACCGGGTTCGCAACCTTGATCAACCGCATACCCTCGGCGGTCTCGAGCGCGTAGGAATCGTCTCGCTCGGTGTCAAGACGCGAGATGGCGATGACCTCGAGGCCATAAACCTCCCGAGCGATCTCGCGAATTCGATCTTGGGTCAACCGCGCGAACGGCGCTACCAGATCGGCATCAGGCCCGGGGTGTTCCACGAAGTGCAGGCTACCTGTCGCACCCGCGACTCATGACCCGCCGTTGCGCGCCGCGCAGAGCCCGCTAGATAGTCGTCCGGCTGGCCGCACTGTCGGACGGGCTAGACGTGATCCGATTCGCGAACCGCAGATGCCACGGTCTAGTCAAATTGGTCGTTGCGGGTCGTCGAGCGGCGGGCCTGAGTCAAGGCGAGCCCAACGACGAATCCGCCAGCCAGAAGTCCACCGATTGCATAGAACCAAGGAGATACCGGTGAGCTCAAATCGGACATATCAGCATCTGACATGACGTGCATGCCAGGCATCGCGCTGGCTCCACTACCAAAGCCCATACCGACAGGAACGGTGAAGGACACATCTGCATCCACGTCCTGCCCATCTGTGTTGTCAGTGCCAACCATGTAGTCCTTGTGGTCGTTGGCTTCCAGCGCGATCTGCAAGATGTGCGGTCCGTCACCGAATGCCGCAGTCGGGATGAAGACCCATTCGCTGTACGCACGCCCGACGGGGTTGCCATCAATGGTCAAGTGAGCGTGGCCCTCGTTGGCCACATACCCCTGCCCCACCGACTCAGGGGCAAAGGTGAATTTGGTGGTCGTGATGTGGACGTCGATCCCGTCATTCATGGAGTCCCAGACTGCGGTGGCCGACACTGTGGGCGCCTGATCAGCGGTGAGCACATGACTTCCTGAACCATGCGCCCACGCCGCTACAGGGCTCAAGACGACTAGCACGGTTACCGCTCCAGCTGCGAGCAAAGTCAAAGTGCGACGCATCGGGTCAACCTTCCCAAAAACTCTGTACCTGTAACAACGTGACGAATCGAATCGCAGGCTGGTTCCACCTGCCCTTGCGTCTTCGGCACATACTGCGCATACCTTTAACCCAAGCAAGTGAGGAACATCAGCGTACCGGGCATCGTCGGTTGAGGCCATGAGCCACGCCCACGTAGAACTCAAGAAAACGACTACTAAACCAAGATCTTTACGCGTCGCTCCGCGAAGCCAACCCCGACCATCGCTCCGATCAGTGCAATCGTGAAGTTCGTGTCTGGGCGCACCAGCGTGGCCATCGCGACTAGCACGCTAGCTACGAAAAGGGTGGGAAAGATCATTCCACCGCGATAACCCCACGCCTTCGACCAGGCGATCGCTGCAACCTTCACCAGATAAATCCCGGCTAGGCCCGCGATCCCCAAAGAAGCAGACTGCTGAAGCATCGGCTTGATCGACAGGTTGCCGGTGAACTCAACGAGTGTTCCGCCCAGAAGAAACAGCAGACCCAGACCGAGTCCGGCCACCAGGGCCCGCCTCCACCATGTGTTCATCAGTGAGTGCTCGCGAATCACGCGGAACACTGTGTGCACGCGGTCAAGCAGGTAAGTCGTCGCGAATCCAGCCACGGCGAGCAACGCTGCAACCCCAACATCGGCGAAAGCGATCTTCCAGCCCCCAGACGGCCAATTGAAGAACGAATCCTTCGGATAGAAGATGCTGAGCGTAATTAGGGCCGAGGCCGACGACAGGCCAGCGAGCAGTAGCAGAGGCGCACTGATTTTCACCTGCGCCTGCTTGGCCAATAGGAAGATCGCTGCCACACCGATAACGAACGAGTGAAAGAAGGCTGCGAAAAGGGCCACCAAGGCGGCCGATGCCAGGGCCCCGCGCGATCGCTCATCTCCGGCGAAGAACTTCGATGCCAGATAGGCAGCGATCACCAAGGAGGCCGGAACCAAAACTGCCTCAGGCCCAAGCGATGCGCCAGATTCCAGAGAGAGGAAGCCAAGCAGGAGGACAAGACCAAGATCGCTAAGCCGGGGTTGCACGACGGCACCGACGATTCCATGACTTTCTTGAGCTTCGCTATCAGGGTCGAGCAGGTGTTGTCCGGCAAAGAACACCAGCCCCAGAACCACACACAGGGGCACCACGAGCATCCGCTTGTTGTTCGTGTCGAACAGGGTGTCCCACACCAGTGTGATCCCATGGTCGACCGACTGCTCGAAGCCGACATAGATCATCGCCACCAAGAATGCAACGCCGATGACGGCCAACGGGATACCTGCGCGCTTCACGGCGCGAGTATGCCACTGCCCGAGGATCGGCCAAGTTCCCTGAGGATGTTTGCAACTGCGTGGCCTCAGCGTCATGTCAGAACACGCGACAGCCAGGGCAGCGCACACTCCGTTACTGAGCCGGGCCTGGCAACCACGTGGTACTTGGGCCGCCAAACTGTGGCCTCCGAACATCGCAGCCCTGACGCAAGTCCACGCGGGGAATACGAGGTTTTTGCCCGCACGATACCGCCTGAAAATAGTTGTCCCCATTGGGGTTTCGGG
>CAIXFH010000095.1 GCA_903918645.1 uncultured Actinomycetes bacterium
CCCTCCCGTCCCGATGCCACCGCGAGCAGTCAATTCGTCACAGTGACGAATTGACCCGGTAATGCTCGGTACAGTTGTTGACGATGCACAGACGTCCGTGAAGTCTTTGACTCTTGGAGAGGGACGCTCAGCTTGCCGCGGCCCGGCCATGCCCCGGGATTAAAGTCCCCCGCATCTCAATGGCTTAATCGGGTTTATTCGTCACAGTGACGAATAAACCCGATGAGTGCGTTTGCGACCTCTCGCGAATACAACAGCGAAAGATGCCCGTGACCGTCGACGACCAGATCACGCCCGCCCCGAGAAGCGAGTTCACTGGTTGACGGTGGATGCACGATATTGTCGTGAGTCGAGAAGACGCTCAGTGTCGGCGTCGGAACCTGACGTGATTGCCGTTCGCGGACGAACGGTGCTCCCTCACGTAATTCGCGGCCGGCTCGACCCAGGATCGGGCCGCGCCATTTAACGCCGCCGTGCGGCGTTCCCACGGTGATGCATTCCGCGACGCGCCCCCTCCCGGTGCCCGAGTGAGCGTATTCCAGCGCGATCAGCCCGCCGAGCGAATGCGCGACCAGGATCACTTGGCTCTCCCCCGTTTCAGCACAGACGGAATCGATGAACGCGCTGAGCCGTTGGCTGCTTTCGTCGATGGACTCGATCCACGGATAGTTGAAGCCGAAAAGCGGACCCAGCGAAGCTTTTTCGAACTGACGGGCAAGCCACCAGAAGTTAGATCGGTTTTGGAAATAGCCGTGCACGAAGATCACCGGAAGTCCGTCGCCGGGCCCCATCTTCCGGCCCACGACGTAGTACAGCGGTACGAGCGGTTGGGTGATGATCACGTAGAACAACTCCCGCAGCATCGCGATCACATGACGCGTACGCGGACGTGGGCCGACGTGCGGGGCCATCACGAAGTAGGAGACGAGCAAGTAGACGCACGCACCGAGCACAAGGACGCCGCAGACATCCAGGATGATCAGCTCAGCGAGCCTTGTTGTCATGGCGTCACGACGCCGAAATCACGCCGGTGGTTGCAGGCTTCTGATCACCCAACACATCGCCACCGTTGGTGAAATTGAACCGGATGAAACCGGTGATCGCCACTGCTGCGATCGCGGCCAAGAGAATCGCCCCGACGACGAACAGCGGCTTCTTCATAGCAAGCCAGACTAGTGGGTTCCAGACTCAGGTCACAGTGTCGCGACCGGTGCCACGCGCTGAGCGCGTGCGGCCAGCACAATCCCCTCGGCAGTCTTGAACGCCTCGGTGTCGACATGGAAAGGCTCGATGCGTAAGCGGGCTGCCTGGCGCAGGATCATCACGGCCAGGGCGGCACTGGTGGTGCAGGGAACGACCAGCAGACTGATTTCTGCTGCGGCGCCAGTAAGTGTCATCACCGGTTGGCGTTTGCATTCACCCCCATAGAACGTCATTCGTGGTGGTCCGTCCAACGACCAGTTGACGTTGATATCGACGATCTCACCGAGTCGGCCCTTCAGCGTTGCGATCAACTCAGGTAATTCTCGAGCAGTCCGTGCCGTCCGCAGCCACCACGCGCCGTCAATGTCGCGGCCCAATTGGGATGCCAGTGTCAGGCGGAGTCGAGTCGCCGGGCGGCGCTCATCACAGTCTCTGATCATCAGATCCTTACGACAGTTTCGAAACGCTAAATACCCACGTTCGATGGGAGGTTATGTGTCTTACGCTACACCGTTAGCCGGATCAGGTGGTTCGTGCGCTACACTGGGATCAACGTTGGCTTCACTTCAAGTGATACCAGCCTACGTCGTGGAATGAATGTTCATCTCTTCTCCGCGCCAGTTGTGCTTCCACTCCTGCGCGTCGACTCGGATGTTCCGTGCAGCCAAGCACATACGTCTCGCGGCGATCGATATTGCCCTCCGGCAATCTCGCCACACACGTGCTCAGGCGCGCGACTCAATAGTCGTCGACCAAGCACACCTTTTGCCTGAAAGGCATCAACACAATGACTACCACTGGATCTTTCTCCGAGCTCGGCGTGCCAAACGCCGTGATCACTGAACTGACCAAGCTCGGCATCACAGCGCCCTTTCCAATCCAGGTCGAGACTCTTCCCGACACGCTCGCCGGCCGAGACGTCCTCGGTCGCGGCAAGACGGGCAGCGGCAAGACGCTCGCATTCGCCATCCCCCTGGTCTGCAGACTCCAGGGCGGTAAGCGCACTCAAAGCCAGCCCTCGGGGCTAATTCTGGCGCCCACTCGCGAACTGGCAACCCAGATCGCCGCCGCTTTGGAACCGTTGGCGGCGTGCTACGG
>CAIXFH010000096.1 GCA_903918645.1 uncultured Actinomycetes bacterium
GACCGGGATCGAACCGGCATGGCCAGCTTGGAAGGACCGTCGGCCGGTCGGTTGATCTGAAGGTCTTTGTGCGTGAACTCGGTGTTGGGCCCCTTTCGTGCACACCTCCGTGGAGAGGCCGTGGGATAGCGGTAGAGACCGCCATCCCCTCATCGACGAGGCTGGACAGCTGGCTCTCGCCGACGCACTCGCAGCGACCCGCTCCGCGGTCAACCTGGTCCTGCTGGGCGACCCACTGCAGCTCCCGCAGGTCTCGCAGGCGTCACACCCGGGCGGTGGAGGTCGCAGCGTGCTCGAGCACGTCCTGGGCGACGACGTGACGATGCCGCCGGACCGCGGCGTCTTCCTGGCAGAGACCCGTCGCATGCACCCGGCCGTCTGCACCTTCATCTCGGACGAAATCTACGAAGGGCGGCTGTCTAGCCACCCGAGTTGCGCGCGCCAGACGACGCAGGTCGGGACAGGGCTGCGGTGGCTTCGCGCCGACCACGCCGGGCGCGTCACCGAGTCGGAGGAGGAGGCCGACATCGTCGCGAGCGAGATAGGCCGCCTGCTAGGGACCACCTGGACCAACCAGCACGGCGAACAGCGACCTCTGACCGTCACCGACGTCCTCGTGGTCGCGCCGTACAACGACCAGGTAGCCCTGGTGCGCGCCCGTCTCGATGCTGACCAGAAGACCCGCGGCGTGGCCGTGGGGACGGTTGACAAGTTCCAGGGACGTCAGGCCGCCGTCGTGTTCTTCACCATGACCACGTCGACCTCGGCCGACATGAGCCGGAGCGGCGACTTCCTGTTCTCCCGGAATCGGTTCAACGTCGCCATCAGCCGAGCCCGGTGCCTGGCGTACGTGGTGTGCACCGAGGACTTGCTCAACAGCCGGGGGCGAGACATTGACGAGATGCGGCTCATCTCGACGATTTGCTCGTTCGTCGAGAAGGCGCAGTGAGGTCGGACTTCTGGAGAACGATGAGGGCATGCTCGTTGCTTCGCCCACAGGGACGATCGATGGCACGCCGGACCGAGGGCGGGTCCGGACAGCTAGTTGACCCTTGGAAGGTGACGCTGACCGTCGACACGGCCGCGTCGGGGGGATAGTCACCGTCGTGTCGGACCTTTCGGCTAGATTCGGATCGCGGACAAGGAGAGCGCGCTGAGACGGGGCTAGGTCGTGGGCAAGGTCGTTGTTGCGAGGGAGCAGATCCCGTCCCTGCGTCAGTCATGCCCTGCCTTCACCGCGATCGAGCGGTGACATGGGCATGGACATCATTGACAATGTCAACACGCTCCTCGGCGATGACCTCAAGGTCGTCATGGCTCGTGGCTCGCGGGTTCGCATCGCGGCGTCCACCTTCTCTATCTACGCCTTTGAGGCACTCAAACGCGAGCTTGAGGACGTCGAGGCTCTTGAGTTCATCTTCACGTCGCCGACCTTCGTGGCTACCCAGGCGTCCGATCGTCTCCGCAAGGAGCGTCGCGAGTTCTTCATCCCGCAGGCCAAGCGAGAGTCAACTCTGTACGGCTCCGAGTTCGAGATTCGGCTGCGGAACAAACTGACCCAGCGAGCTATCGCCCGCGAGTGTGCTGAGTGGATCAAGGCGAAAGTCACGTTCCGGTCGAACAGGACCGGTGCGCCGATGCAGCAGTTCGCGGTGGTGGATGACAAGGCCGCGTACCTGCCGCTGCAAGGCTTCACGTCCGCAGACCTCGGCTACGAGCGCGGCGATGCCGTGTCCAATGTGGTGACCAAGCTGGACGACGCAAGCGCGACGACCACCTACCTGCAGTTGTTCGACCAGATCTGGCACAACCCCGATCAGCTGGAAGACGTCACGCAGCTGGTCCACGACCACATCGCGTCGACCTATGCCGAGAACTCCCCACAGCGCATCTACTTCCTGATCCTCTACAACTTGTTCGCGGAGTTCCTCGATGACATCAGCGAAGACGTCCTGCCCAACGACCTGACGGGGTACAAGGACACCGAGATTTGGAACCGGCTCTACAACTTCCAGAGGGACGCAGCAACCGGCATCATCAACAAGCTTGAGACCTACAACGGCTGCATCCTCGCCGACAGCGTCGGGCTCGGGAAGACCTTCACGGCCCTTGCGGTCGTCAAGTACTACGAGCTGCGCAACAAGTCCGTCCTCGTGCTCGCGCCCAAGAAGTTGGCGGACAACTGGACGACCTACAACGCGAACCTGACGACCAACATCCTTGCGAGGGACCGCTTCAACTACGACGTCCTGGCCCACACGGACCTGTCGCGCAACTCCGGCTACTCCGGAGCCATCCCGCTGGACCGTATCAATTGGGGAAACTACGACCTGGTCGTGATTGATGAGTCACACAACTTCCGCAATGCCGACTACGCCGACGAGGGTGAGAGTCGATACCAGCGTCTGATGAACCAGGTCATGCGCCAGGGCGTGAAGACCAAGGTGCTGATGCTGTCGGCGACCCCGGTCAACAACCGCTTCTTGGACCTGAAGAACCAGCTCGCTCTGGCCTACGAGGGCGACTCTGAGAACCTCTCGTCGAAGCTGGACATCTCGACGACGGTCGAGCAGGTGTTCAGGCAGGCGCAGGTCGCGTTCTCAACGTGGTCGCGCCTTCCCGCCGAAGACCGGACCTCGCAGACCATCCTGGCGATGCTGGATTTCGACTTCTTCGAGCTGCTCGATGCGGTCACGATCGCCCGATCGCGCAAGCACATCCAGGCTTTCTACGACACCACCGACATCGGTGCCTTCCCTGAGCGCCGGCCTCCGATCTCGATCCGCGCACCGCTGACGGCCCTACCGGCGGCCCCGACATTCAACGAGATCTTCGAGCAGCTTCAGGCGCTCACCTTGGCGGTGTACGCGCCGCTCTCGTATGTCTTCCCCAGCAAGGTGCAGAAGTACGTCGACCTCTACAACGTGGAAGGCGGTACCGCACGCGGGAACCTCGACCACGCCGGTCGCGAACGCGGGATCCAGCAACTCATGACCGTCAACCTGCTCAAGCGGTTGGAAAGCTCAGTTGAAGCCTTCCGGATCACGCTGAGGAAGGTGGAGGCGGGAGTCGATCATGCCCTGGCCACGCTCGACAACCACGATGGCTCTCTGGCCGACCTGGGAGCGTCATTCGCGGACATCGACGCTGATGACGACGACTTCGACATGCCCGAGAGCGGCACGGTCGGCAAACGTTTCCAGATCGACCTCGCCGACATGGACACCGTGTCCTGGCGTCGTGACCTTTGGAACGACCGCGAAACGCTCCGTGAGCTCATCGACGTGATGGAGCTCATCACTCCGGAGCACGACAGCAAGCTCCAAGTGCTGAGGCGCCAGGTCCTCGACAAGGTTTCCCGCCCGATCAACCCTGACAACCAAAAGGTACTGATCTTCTCGGCGTTCGCCGACACCGCGATCTACCTCTATCGCGAACTCGGACCGGCGCTGGTCGAGGTGGGCCTCGACGTGGGCATCGTCACTGGCAAGGGCACCCCAAGGGCGACTCTCGGCAAGGGCTACCGATTCCAGGAGATCCTCACGCTGTTCTCGCCCCGATCGAAGGACAAGGCGCTCGTGCTGCCGAATGTCAAAGGCGAGATCAACGTATTGATCGGCACCGACTGCATCTCAGAGGGACAGAACCTCCAGGACTGCGACTACGTCATCAACTACGACATCCACTGGAACCCGGTGCGGATCATCCAGCGATTCGGCCGCATCGACCGTATCGGCTCGACCAACGCCACCATCCAGCTCGTCA